>NZ_JACADT010000314.1:0-5796 GCF_013421635.1 Streptomyces sp. UH6
GCTGCTGGAGGGACCGAGCGATCTCGCGGCCGTCGACGCGCTGGCCGCCCTGCGCGGCCGGGACCTCGCGGCGGAGGGGGTGTGCGTGCTGTCGATGAACGGCGCCATGAACGCCGCCCGCTTCGCCCGGATCCTCGGCCCTCCGGGGCTCGGCCTGCGCCTGACGGGCCTGTGCGACGAGCGCGAACGGCCGTACTACGACCGGGGACTGGAGCGGGCGGGCGCGCCGCGCGACGGCGTCTTCGTGTGCGTCGCGGACCTCGAGGAGGAGCTGATCCGCGCGCTCGGCGCGGAATGGGTCGAGGAGACGGTCCGGGCCGAGGGCGACCTGCGTGCCTGGCAGACCTTCCGGAGCCAGCCCGCGCAGCAGGGCAGGTCCCGCGAGCGGCAGTTGCGTCGGTTCCTCGGCACCAAGAAGGGCCGCAAGATCCACTACGGCCGCGTGCTGGTCGAGGCCCTCGGGCCCGACGAGGTCCCCGGCCCTCTCCGCGGCCTCTTCGCCGGCCTGTGACGTCCACCGCCGCCGGCCCCTCCCGCCCCCGCGTCCACCGGCGCCGCCTTCTCCGACCCACCCCGCACCTTCCGACCCGCGAGACCGAGATGGACGAGGAATGACCTCCCACCTGCACGCGCTCACCTTCGACGCGCTCGATCCGGCCGCCCTCGCCCGCTTCTGGGCGGGCCTCCTGGGCCGGGAGACCGACGGCGGCACCGCTGACGCGGTCACCGTCCTGCCGGCCGGGGGGACCGACCTCCCGCTCCGGTTCGTCCGGACCCGGGAGCCGAAGTCGGGCCAGAACCGGCTGCACTTCGACCTGACGAGCACCTCCCTGGACGACCAGCGGGAGACCGTGGCGCGGGCGCTCGCGCTCGGTGGCCGCCACACCGACGTCGGCCAGCTCCCGGAGGAGTCCCACGTGGTGCTCGCCGACCCGGACGGCAACGAGTTCTGCGTCATCGAGCCGGGCAACGGCTTCCTGTCCGGCTGCGGACTCGTCGGGGCACTCGCCTGCGACGGTTCGCAGGCGGTCGGGTACTTCTGGAGCCGCGCGCTGGGCTGGCCGCTGGTCTGGGACGAGAACGAGGAGACGGCGGTCCAGTCGCCCGCCGGCGGGACGAAGATCACCTGGGGTGGTCCTCCGATGATGCCGCGCCTCGGCAGGGACCGGATCCGTTTCGACCTCACGGTGCGGGCCGGCGAGGACCTCGAGGCGGAGATCGGGCGCCTGGTCTCCCTCGGCGCGGCTCGACCCGGCGGCGACCGGCGCGAGGACGGCGGACGCGTGGTCCTGACCGATCCCGACGGCAACGAGTTCACCGTGCGGACGGCCCGATAGCCTTGCCCCAGGTCAAGATCGCAGAGGGGTGGAGACGATGACGGACATCGTGAAGGCGGCGGCGCGCAAGGTCTTCGAGCGTTACGACGTCGACGGGGACGGCCAGGTGACGGCCGAGGAGTACCGGCAGGTCGTGTCGGAGCTGGAGGGCACCGGGATCACCGAGGAGCAGGCCCGGGAGCTGATCGACTCGCTCGACACCGACGGCGACCGGCAGATGTCCTTCGAGGAGTTCTGGGCCGCCATGAACGGCTGAGACGCGTCCGCGAACACCCGGGCCCGGTGCGCGGGACGCACCGGGCCCGGGCGGCTTCCCCCTGACGGCCGGCGGCTGCCGAGGCCGGGTCCACGCCGTTGCCCGCCGGCCGACGAGGTGTCACGTCGCGACGGTCGCGGTCGCGGAAGGGGCGGGGGCGACGCCCGAGGACGCCGTGCACCCGCGGTGTACCCGAGGCCGGGGCGGCGCTACGGTCTGCCCATGGCCGGATCCCCGTACCGCTACAGCTTCCCCTTCATCGACCGCTGGGAGAAGCGGCTCACCCGCATGATCCTGATCGGCTTCGGCGCGGGCGCCCTGCTGGTCCTGATCGCGTTGGGCGTGGGCGCGTCGCTGGACGGGCGGGTGCCGGACGACGACCCGCTCTGGATGTGGGCATGGGGCCTGTTGATCGCCGGCGCGGTGGTCGCCGGGGGCCTCGGCATCCTGGTGCCGCTGCTCCTCGGCTGTGTGATGGGCGGTCTCTCGCTGCACCCGAAGGGCTGGGCCCCGGGGCTGGTGCTGTACCTGGGCGTCCTGGCGTTCGCGGTCGGCGCCGCGCTCGACGACGCGTACCTGGGCGACCTGCTGGACACCTGGCTCGCACCGGCCGGGCTGGTCGCGCTGGTGGTGGGGACGGTCTGGTTCCGCGTGCTGGGCCGGCGCCGCGGTGTTCCGCTGTCCGGCGGCCGGGTCCACGGGACGGACGACCCCGCGTAGGCCCGGCCCGGGAGGGCCGGTACGGTCCGGGAGGGCCGGTACGGTCCGGGAGGGCCGGTACGGTCCGGGCGGGCCGGTACGGTCCGGGCGGGCCGGTACGGTCCGGGCGGGGCCACCGCCACCGACGCGCCCTTCACCGTCCGGGCGTCTTCCCGGCAGCCGGTCCACGGCCCCGCCGTCCCCTCACCCGGCGGAGGGCCGGGCGGGGCGGCGGCACAGCCAGCCGTTGACCGCGAAGCGGCTGTCCTCCGGCCGCCCGCTGGGGCAGCTCACCTTGCGCACCTCGTGCCAGTGGGTGGGCCGGAAGAAGACGATGCTGTCGTGCCGGGGTTCCCAGTCCCGCCACGTGCGGTCCTCCCACCGCCTCGCCTTCTTCCCGTCCAGTGGCTCGGCGCCGTCGAACACGCGCAGTTCGCCGCCCTGGAAGGGCCGGGGCGTGGCGTGCAGGTAGTAGACGAACGTCAGCAGGCGGTCGGCGCACTCGACGCCGTCGGTGTCCTGGTGCGCCCGGTAGAAGTCGCCGTCGTTGTGCACGTTGAGGCTGTACGAGGGCACGGTGTCGCGGCAGGGGACGCCCAGCGTCTGCTCCACCGCCGGCAGCACGTCGCCGATCGCGTCGAGGAGTTCGGGGGCGGCGAACCAGCCGGACCGGGAGCGCCGTACGTGGGGAACGACCTGGCGGCCGTCGACCGTGGACGGTTCCAGGGCGCCGGCCGCGGCGACGGCCCTCCGCAGCAGAGCGGCCGACGTCTGCTCCCCCAGGAAGCCGGTGAGGCGGCAGACCACGGGGGCGAGCCGCCAGACCGCGTCCATGGACACCGTGGTCCGTCGCCGAGCCGGCTGCGACGTCGCCGTCGCGGAATCCCGCACCGTCATCGTTCCCCGCCTTCCTGATCAGGCCGGGTCACGGGTCGGCCCCGGACGGAAAGGTGATCGACTGCTGAGAAGCTAGACGCCACATCGGCCGGACGGTCGGGGCGACCCGCCCGGACGCCCTCCCCTCACGGCGGATTCCGTCGAACGGCCGCACGCGTGATCTCCTCGCGGATCCTCTCGAGCCGGTCGTCGAGGTAGAAGTGGCCGCCGGGGAAGGTGAGCAGCCGGAAGGGGCCCGTGGTGTGGCCGGCCCACGCCCCGACCTCGGACACCGCCACCGCGGGGTCCTCCTCGCCCGCGAGGCCGGTCACCGGACAGGTGAGGCGCAGGCCGGCGGGGGCGCGATAGCGGTTGCTGGCGTGGAAGTCGTTGCGGACGGCCGGCAGGACCAGTTCGAGGAACGCGGGGTCGTCCGGGATCTGCGGGGCGGAGTCGCCGCCCAGCTGCTTCAGGATGCCGAGCAGTTCGGCGTCGGTGTCCAGCGACGGCGGGGCGCCGTCCAGGGGCAGGGACGGAGCGCGCCGGGCCGAGGCGAACAGGGCGCGCACGGTCGTCCCGCGCCGCTCCAGCCGCACGGCGGTCTCGAAGGCGACGGCCGAGCCGAGGCTGTGGCCGAACAGCACCAGGGGGAGGTCGGCCCAGGGTTCCAGCTCTTCGGCGACGCGGTCGGCAAGCTCCCCGACGTCCGCGACGCAGGGCTCGGCGATCCGGTCCTGCCGCCCCGGGTACTGGACGACCAGCGCCTGGACGTGCGGCTTCAGCGCGCGGGACAGCGGGTGGAAGGAGGTCGCCCCCGCACCTCCGTGCGGGAAGAGCACCACGTGCGGCGCGTCCGGCGCCGCGGTGTGGAACCGTCGTATCCAGGCCGTCCGCCTCGGGCGCTCGGTCACTGCCCCTACCTTCTGTTCGACCCGTCCGACTGCACTCCCCCGGCCCCGATCATCGCACCGCCTCCCCGGATTCCCGGGGACCGGCCCCTTGCCCCTCCCGTGCCGCGGAGCCTACGCAACGCCTGCGGCTTCCGTCACAGGAACGGGAATGTTCCGGTTCGCACCAAATGTTGTGGTAGGTGCGAAGGGAGAACAGTTCCGGTCGCAGGGGCTGCGCGCCCACCGAGCCGGCCGGCCCCGCGACTGGGGCCGTCGGTCCCGGCGACGGGGCGGGCGGCGCCACAACGACCACCGGAGGGTCACCGGCCTCCGACCTTCCGGCCGAGGGTCCGGGCGCGAGGCGGCTTTGGGGAGCCGCGGACCGCCCGGACCGCTCATCACCGCTCATCACCGCTCATCACCCCGCCCTTCCCCGATGCCTCCGCGGGCTGCGATCATGCCCTGACCTTGTCTTTCGCCCCGCCCAGGAGGTTCTGCGTGACTTCGCACGCCCCCACTTTCGACGTCGCCGCCGTGCGTGCCCACTTCCCGGCTCTGCTGACCTCCGGCTGGGCCCGTTTCGACGCGCCCGGCGGGACGCAGACCCCCGCGCCGGTGGTGGCCGCGATGGCCGAGGCCCTCACCCGCCCGCTGGCCAACCGCGGCCGGGTCACCGAGGGGCAGCGCAACGCCGACGACATCGTGACCGGGGCGCGCCGCGCCATGGGCGACTTCCTCAACACCCCCGCCTCGACGGTGGTGTTCGGCCGCAGCGCCACCCAGCTGGTCTACGACCTCGCCCGCACCCTCGCCAAGGACTGGGGGCCCGGGGACGAGGTCGTCGTGACGCGGCTGGACCACGACTCCAACATCCGCCCCTGGGTGCAGGCGGCCGAGGCCGCGCGCGCCGTCGTGCGGTGGGCCGACTTCGACCCGGCCACCGGTGAGCTGCGGCCCGAGCACATCGAGGCGGTGCTGTCCCCCCGTACCCGCCTGGTCGCGGTCACCGCCGCCTCCAACCTCAACGGGGCCCGCCCCGACGTGCCGGCCATCGCCGCGCTGACGCACGCGGCCGGAGCGCTGCTGCACGTCGACGCCGTGCACCACGCGGCGCACGTCGCCGTCGACCTGCCGGCGCTCGGCGCGGACACCCTGGTCTGCTCCCCGTACAAGTTCCTCGGCCCGCACCTCGGGGTGCTGACCGGACGCGCCGAGCTGCTGGAGTCGCTGCACCCCGACAAGCTCCTGCCGTCGAGCGACGCCGTCCCCGAGCGCTTCGAACTGGGCACGCTGCCCTACGAGTTGCTGGCGGCGACGCGGGCCGCCGTGGACTTCCTGGCCGATCTGGCGCCGGGAGGCGCCGGTCCGGGCCGCCGGGAGCGGCTGGTGGCCTCCTTCGCGGCGGCGGAGGAGCACGAGGACCGCCTCCGCGAGCGGATCGAGGAGGGACTGGCGAAGCTGCCGGGCGTCACCCTCCACTCCCGTGCCGCACTGCGCACCTCCACCCTGCTGTTCACGGCCGGCCGGGTTCCCGCGGCGGAGGTCTCGCGGCGGCTGGCGGAGCACCGCGTGGACGCCCCGGCAAGTTCCTTCTACGCCCTGGAGGCGTCCCGTCACCTGGGCCTGGGCGACGAGGGCGGGGTGCGGGTGGGTCTGGCCCCGTACAACGACGACGAGGACGTCGACCGTCTGCTGGCGGCGCTCGAGCAGATCCTGCGCTGACCGCGCCCGCTCGGCC
>NZ_JACADT010000315.1:0-5760 GCF_013421635.1 Streptomyces sp. UH6
GCCGGACGCGCCGCGGTCCTGCTGGAGGAACTCGTCGACACGGTCACCGCGTGCGCGGTCCAGCTCGACGACACCGGACGGCTCACCACCCGTCACACCCGCCGACTGACCGCGCTGCTGGAGGAACTGGCCGCCACGCACCGTCCGGCGCCGCGGCCCGCCCTGCTCCTCACGGGCTGACGCCGCCCTCCGGCGGCGCCCCCGGGCCACGCCGGAGAAGTCGCCGGAGAAGTCGCCGGAAAAAAAATCCGCGCGCGGGCGATGAGTTTCCCGGGCCGCCCGGGTCAGCACCCCCGGACACCGTCGACACCCACACCGTCGACCCACAACTCGGGGGAGGGCCCTTGACGCTTCCGCAGATCGTCTCGCGGGAGGAATGGCGTGCCGCGCGGGAGGCGCTGCAGGCCGGGGAGGACGAACTGGCGCGCGCCCGGCACGCCCTGAACGCGCGGCGGCGGCGCCTGCCCATGGTGGAGGTCGACGACGGACACGTCTTCGACGGCGGGGACGGCCGGGCGACGCTGCTCGACCTCTTCGAGGGACGCCACCAGCTGATCGTGCATCACTTCGTCTTCCCGCCCGAATGGGAGGCGGGCTGCCCGGAGAGCGCGGCCTTCCTCGACCAGATGGGACCACCGACCCACCTGTGGGCCCGGAACACCACCTTCGCCGCCGTGTCCCGGGCGCCGCTGACGCGGATCCTGCCGTTCAAGGCCCGGATGGGCTGGTCGGTGCCCTGGTACTCGTCCTCGGGGTGCTCCTTCACCGCGGACCTCGAGGCCACGGTGGTGCGCGACGGCCGCCCGGTCGACCGGCCCGGGCTGAGCTGCTTCCTGCGGGAGCGGGACCGCGTCTTCCACACCTATTCGACGTTCGAGGACGGCATGGACGGCGTGGGATCGCTGACCAGCCTGCTCGACCTGACCGCCCTGGGACGGCAGGAGGAGTGGGAGGAACCCCGGGGCCGGGCGGACGCGCTCGGCGCGGCGGCGCGCCCCGCACTGCGGTTCCACGACGAGTACGACTGGTGACGCCCCCGGGCGCGGCTCAAGGGATGCGGGCGGCTCGGTCCGTTCCGGCGACTCCGGCGACTGCGGCGACTCAGGCGACTCAGGCGGTGACCGCGGTCGACCAGGCCGGCATCGTGCCCGCCGCCTGGCACAGCGCCAGGTACAGCGGAATGGGCGGCGTGTAGGGCACGACGTCGTCCGGCACGTGGAGCGGCGCGGGCGCCGTGCGGGGAACCTCCGGCAGGACGGCCCCCGGCACGTACCGTGCGGGCTCGGGCCACGCCATGGCGTAGTCCGAGTCCGACGGCACGATCCACCACCAATGTGTGTCGTCGGCGTACACACATCCCACGCGGGGCAGGTGGGGAAGGACCAGGGACCCCAGCCCGGCCGGCATCACGACCGCGTCGCAGCCCAGCGGCAGGGTCATCCGTTCCGGCACGGCCAGACGCCGGGGCGGTGCCGGATCGCCCGTTCGGCGAGTCATGCGTACCAGTGTGTCCATGGTCATGCTCCGGCCTCCGGCGAATCCCGCGCTCACACCCATTCGGCCCCCGTTCCCGTGCCGTCCGCCCCGGGGAGCGCGGCGGCCCGGTTGTCCTTCTCGCCCTCGCCGTCGGACTCGTCCTCCGGCTCGTGCGGCGCCCCCCAGCCGAGGTCCAGATGGGCTATCTCCGCCCACACCAGCATCCCGGCGTCCTGCCGCCGGGCGCCCCAGGCCCGGCACAGGGCGTCGACCAGCAGCAGCCCCCGGCCGTTCTCCCGCTCCGTGTCCGGCTGCCGCACCTGGATCTCCTCGGCCGCGCAGCCCTCGTCGCACACGGTGACGCGGAGCGCGCCGGAGACCGGGCGCAACTCACAGACGACCCCGTGCCCGTAGGTGTGCACCACCGCGTTGGTGACCAGCTCCGAGACCACCAGCAGCGTCGTGTCGCAGGCGTCGCCCTGGACCCGCCAGCGGGCCAGCCTGGCGCGGGCCAGACGGCGCGCCAGCGCGGGGGAGGAGGGATGAGCCGGGAGCTGGAACCGGAACCTCCGATCGACGGTGGGACCGGTCACCGCGAACGGCTTTCCCTCGGTGGAGGCGGCACTTAAGGGCGCGGGCGGAATCACGCATGCCACTATCGCGGTGTCAAGAACACTTGGCAAGGGCCACTCTGAAAAATGCAGAGTGCCTGGGGACTCTCTGACGCGGTCGTGGCACACTGCTCTCCGGTCCCGCGGGGGAACGTGCCCAGCGTTCCCAGCAGCGGGTTCTCCAGAACATGTCGGACGGACGAGTGGGAACAGACGGGGGTGTGCGCGTGACAGCCGGTCCGGGGACACCGCCGGGAGGAGCGGCATGAGCGAGCCGAGATCCGCGCCGACCGTCGGTCAGGTGGTGCTCGGCCGCCGCCTGCTCGATCTGCGCGAGCGCGCCGGGATGAAGCGCGAGGAAGCGGCCCGCGTCCTGCACGTCGCCCCGGCGACGGTGCGGCGCATGGAGACCGCCGAGGTCGCGCTGAAGATCCCCTACGTGCAGATGCTGCTCAAGGCGTACGGGGTCGACAACGAGGAGGCGGAGGCCTTCGTCCGGCTGGCGGAGGACGCCAACAAGCCCGGCTGGTGGCAGCGTTACCACGACATCCTGCCCGGCTGGTTCTCCCTCTACGTCAGCCTCGAGGGCGCCGCGTCGCTGATCCGCGGCTACGAGCCGCACTTCGTGCCCGGCCTGCTGCAGACCGAGGAGTACGCGCGGGGTGTGCTCCGCGCGGGCGCCACCGGCCGCGAGGACCCGGAGCAGACCGAGCGTCTGGTCGCGCTGAGGATGCGCCGCCAGGAGCTGCTCGCCGGACCGGACGCCCCCCGGTTCTGGGTGGTGATGGACGAGACGGCGCTGCGCCGCCCGGTCGGCGGGCCGGAGGTGATGCGCGCGCAGATCGACCGGCTGCTGGAGGCCGCCGACCTCCCCCATGTGACGTTGCAGGTCGCCGAGTTCTCGGCCGGCCCGCACGCCGGTACGTACGGCCCGTTCGTGCTGTTCCGGTTCGCCGTGCCGGAACTTCCGGACATGGTCTACAGCGAGTACCTGACCGGGGCCGTCTACCTGGACGCGCGCGCCGAGGTGGCGGCCCATCTGGAGGTCATGGACCGCATGGCGGCGGCCGCCGCCACAGCGCAACGCACCAGGGAGATCCTGCGCGATCTCCGCGAGGAGTACTGAATGACACGCATCTACAACGGGATGCCGGCCACGCTGCTGGGCAGCGAGGGGTGGCGCAAGCCATGGAGCGGACCCAACGGGGGCAACTGCCTGGAGGCGATGAAACTCGCCGACGGCCGGGTCGCCGTCCGCCAGTCCACCGATCCGGACGGACCCGCGCTGATCTACACCAGCGACGAGATGACGGCCTTCATCCAGGGGGCCAAGGCGGGTGAGGCCGACTTTCTCCTTTCCTGAGGACCGGCGGGCCGTCACGTCGCCGCTGCCGGGCGGCGGTTGTCCGACTCGGACCACGCTGTGCGCACAACTTGCTTATTCTTGCGACTAATTGCTTGAGCTGTTGATCAATGTTGCTCGACCGATGATGGAGTGGACCATGTCCGAGCAGGGAACCGGCGGCGAGGCCGTGCGGATCGACACCACCAGACCGCATCCGGCGCGAATGTACGACTGGTTCCTCGGCGGCAAGGACAACTACCCCGTGGACGAGGCCATGGGGCGGCAGATGCTGGCCGTGGAGCCCGGGATCCCGCTGATGGCGAAGATCAACCGCGCCTTCATGCAGCGGTCCGCCCGCTGGCTGGCGAAGCAGGGCGTCCGCCAGTTCCTGGACGTCGGCACCGGCATCCCCACCGAGCCCAACCTGCACCAGATCGTCCAGGGCGTCGCCCCGGAGTCCCGCGTCGTCTACTGCGACAACGACCCGATCGTGCTCGCCCACGCCGAGGCCCTGCTCCGCGGCACGCCCGAGGGCGCCATCGACTACGTGCAGGCCGACGCGCGCGAGACCGACCTCATCCTCGAACGCGCCGGCAAGGTGCTGGACTTCGGCCGGCCGGCCGCGGTGTCGCTGATCGCCCTGCTGCACTTCGTCAAGGACGAGGACGGCGCCTACGAGCTGGTGGAGCGGCTGGTGCGGGCCCTCGCCCCGGGCAGCTACCTGGTGATCTCGCACCTCACCGCCGACTTCCACCCCGACGCCGCCGCCAAGGTCGACGAGATGTACCGGAACAACGCGCTGAACCTGGCGCCGCGTTCCCGCGAGCAGTTCGCCCGGTTCTTCGCGGGCCTGGAGATCGTCGAGCCCGGGATCGTGGCCGCCGAGGACTGGCACCCCGAGCTCGGCGAGCCGGTCCCGGGCCAGGAGGACATCGTCAGCGGCGGCTACGTCGCCGTGGCCCGCAAGGCCTGACGGCGCACCGTGGCGGGGGTCCCCGGGGCCCCCGCTACGGTGGGGGAGTGCGACTCGAAGCGATCACCTGGGAACGCCTCGCCGGCCGCCTCGCGGACCGTCTCCTCGACCTCCGGCCCGCCGACGGTTCGCCCTGGCCGCGGGTCGCCCTGGACGGCGCCCCGGCCGCCCGCCCCGGAGACCTGGCCGCCCTCGTGGCCGAGGCGCTGCGCCCCCGGGGCCGCGCCGCACTGGTCGTCGCCACCTCCGGCTTCCTACGGCCCGCCTCCCTGCGCTACGAGTACGGCCGCCAGGACGTGGACACCTACTACGACGGCTGGTTCGACACCGGCGCCCTCTGGCGCGAGGTGTTCGGCCCGCTGTACCCCGGCGGCGACGGGCGCGTGCTGCCCGACCTGTGGGACCCGGCCACCGACCGGGCCACCCGCAGCCCCGCGGTCGCCCTGCCGCCCGGCTCACCGCTCCTGGTGCACGGGCCGTTCCTGCTGAACGACGGCTTCCCCTTCGACCTCACCGTCCATCTCGCGCTCTCCCCGGGAGCGCTGCGCCGTCGTACGCCCGAGGAGGAGCACTGGACCCTCCCCGCCCATCAGCGCTACGACCGCGAGACCGGGCCCGCCGACGCCGCGGACGTCCTGGTGCGTGCCGACGACCCGCGCCACCCGGCGTGGAACGGCTGACCGAACCGGGCGAACTGGGATGATTCCGGCATGACGACACTCGACGGCCACCTCATCGACGACCGGACCGGCCCGGCTCCCGGATCCCACGACAGCCAACGGCGCGAGGACTCCGGCGCCCGCCACGAGGCGGTGGCCGCCCTCTTCGACCCCGTGACCTGCCGACACCTGGAGCAACTGGGCGTCGGCCCCGGCTGGCGCTGCTGGGAGATCGGCGCGGGCGGGGCGAGCGTGGCGACCTGGCTGGCCAAGAAGGCCGGGCCGACCGGCAAGGTGGTCCTCACCGACTCCGACGTCTCCTGGGCGGAGGCGACCGCCCGGCAGGTCGAGACCCGGACGCACCGGCTGGGCCGTGACGAACCCCCGGGGGAGGGCTTCGACCTCGTCCACGCGCGGCTGGCCCTGGTCCACGCGCCCGACCGGGACCGCGCCCTGCGCTCGATGATCCGCGCGCTGCGGCCGGGCGGGCGGCTGCTGGTGGAGGACGCCGACCTGGCGTTGCAGCCACTGCTCTGCCCCGAGGAGTCCGGACCCGAGCAGCAGCTCGCCAACCGGCTGAGGCTCGGGCTGCGGGACCTGCTCGCCGGGCGCGGCGTGGACCTCGCCTACGGCCGCCGCCTGCCGCGCCTGCTGCGGGAGGCGGGGCTCGCGCGGGTCGAGGCCGACGTGTACTTC
>NZ_JACADT010000316.1:0-5749 GCF_013421635.1 Streptomyces sp. UH6
GGAAGGCCGCGGCCTCCCCGTGGAGGAGGCGGCGGCCCTCGTCTGACCCCGCGCGGCGGCGCGCGATCCGCGCCCGGGAGCCCGGATCAGTTCCGCGTGGTGAACTTCCGGACGGCGTACGGCGCCATGATCGCCGTCAGCAGCGCCGTCCACCCCAGGGTGACCCACAGGTCGCGGGCGACCGGGCCGCCGGTCATCAGCCCGCGCGAGGCGTCCGCGAGGGCGGAGAGCGGGTTCCAGTCGGCGAAGGCCTGGAGCCAGCCCGGCATCGAGGACGTCGGGGCGAAGAGCGACGAGCCGAACTGGAGCGGCATCATCACCAGGAACCCCAGGCCCTGGACCGACTGGGCGCTCTTCGCGGTGACGCCTATGGCGAGGAACACCCACATCAGGGAGGACCCGAAGAGCATCGACAGCCCCACCGCGGCCAGCAGCCCGAGGGTGTTCTCGATGTGGAAGCCGACCAGCAGGGAGACCACCAGCAGGATCACGGTCGACAGCAGCACCCGCAGCTGCTCCACGGCGATCTTGGCGAACAGCACCGACCCGCGCCCGATGGGCAGCGAGCGGAAGCGGTCCATGACGCCCTTCTGGATGTCCTGGTTGAAACCGGTGCCCACCGACATCGACATCGACAACGCCATCATGGCGAGCATGCCGGGGACCAGGTACTGCACGTACTCGTCCCGGCCGCCGCCCAGCGCCATGCCGATGGAGCCGCCGAAGACGTAGACGAAGAGCAGGGTGAAGACGATCGGCATCAGCACGGCGTCGAACATCGACTCCGGGTCCTGGCGGATCCACAGCAGGTTCCGGCGCATCAGCGCGCCGGTGTGCCTCAGGTGGCCGCGCAGGCCGATGCGGTCGTCGGCCGCCTCGCGCACCGGCGCGGCGGCGGGGGCGGTGACAGTGGTGGCGCTCATGCGGCGGCCTCCTCGAGCTTCGCGGCGGAGTCGCCGTCGGTGGCGGTGTCGGCGTCGGGCGTGTCGGACGCCTTGTGTCCGGTGAGGGAGAGGAACACCTCGTCCAGGCTGGGCAGTTCGGTGACGACCGAGGCGAGGGTGATCCCGCCCGCGGCGGCCGCCCCGAGCACGGCGGTGAGCTGCTCGTCGCTGAGCACCGGCACCCGGACCGAGCCGCTCTCAGCGTCGACCGCGACCGAGGCCAGGCCGGTGACGCCCAGCGCGTCCAGCGCGGCGGCCAGCGGCTCCAGGTCCGCCCGGTCGGCGGGCCGGATCCGCAGCGAGCGGCCGCCGACCTTCGCCTTCAGCTCGTCGATGCCGCCGCCCGCGACCACCCGGCCGCGGTCCATCACCGCCAGCTCGCCCGCGAGCTGCTCGGCCTCCTCCATGTACTGGGTGGTGAGCAGCACGGTCACGCCCTCGCCGACCATCCGCTTCACCTCGTCCCACACCTCGTTGCGGGTGCGCGGGTCCAGCCCGGTGGTCGGCTCGTCCAGGAAGAGCACCTGGGGGCGGCCGATCATCGACGCCGCCAGGTCCAGGCGGCGGCGCATGCCGCCGGAGTAGGTGGCGGCGGGGCGGCGGGCGGCGTCGGTGAGCGAGAACCGCTCCAGCAGCTCGTCGGCGCGGGTCTGCGCGGCCTTGCGCGGCAGGTCCAGGAGACGGCCGATCAGGTACAGGTTCTCCCGGCCGGAGAGCTTCTCGTCCACCGAGGCGTACTGGCCGGTCAGACCGATCACCCGGCGCACCCGGCGCGGCTGGCGCAGCACGTCGATGCCGGAGACGGTCGCCCGCCCCTCGTCGGGCACGATCAGGGTGGAGAGTATGCGGACCAGGGTGGTCTTGCCGGCGCCGTTGGGGCCCAGCACTCCCAGTACCGTGCCCTCCCGGACGTCCAGGTCGACCCCGTCCAGGGCACGGGTCTGCCCGTACCGCTTGGTGAGCCCCCGGACGGAGACCGCGGGGGCGGGCGTCTTGTCGTCGTCGCGTGTCATGGCGTCCACGCTGTCAGGCTCCACCGACACCGCGCCGACATTTTTCCGACAGGCGTCCGACAGGCGTCCCACAGACGTCCGACAAGCGGCCCACGGGGGGGCGAGGCGGACAAGGCGGGCGCGGCGGGTGAGACGGACAGGGCGGGCGGGACCGCGGAGACCGCGGAGACCGCGGAGACCGCGGAGACCGCGGAGACCGCGGAGGCCGCGGAGGGCGCGAAGGAGCACGACAGCCCGCCGACGGGGGGATCGGCGGGCTGTCCTCGCAGTGGTTCTCGGGGTGGTGCTGCCCGAGGTGGCGTCCCTCGGGCCGGTGCGCCCCGCGGTGGGGGTCAGTGCACGGAGTGCTCCTCCAGCGGGAACGTTCCGCCCACGACCTCCTCGGCGTACGCCTTCGCCGCGTCGCCCATCACCTGGCGCACGTCCGCGTACTTCTTGACGAACTTCGGGACCCGCCCGGGCGTGAGGCCCATCATGTCGGTCCACACCAGCACCTGCGCGTCGCACTCCGGCCCAGCGCCGATGCCGACGGTCGGGATGTGCAGCGTGCGGGTGACCTCGGCGGCCAGCTCGCGCGGCACCAGCTCCAGCACCACCGCGAACGCGCCCGCGTCCTGCACGGCCTTCGCGTCCCGCAGCAGCTGCTGCGCGGCCTCCTCGCCGCGGCCCTGCACCCGGTAGCCCATGGAGTTCACCGACTGCGGGGTGAGGCCGATGTGGGCCACCACCGGGATGCCGGAGTCCACCAGCAGCTTGATCTGCTCGTGCGACCGCTCGCCGCCCTCGAGCTTGACCGCCGTGGCGCCGGCCTCCTTGACCAGTCGCATCGCCGAGCGGAGGGCCTGCACGGGGCCCTCCTGGTACGAGCCGAACGGCAGGTCGGCCACGACCAGCGACCGGCTGGTGCCGCGCACCACGGCCGCGGTCAGCATGACCATCTGGTCCATGGTGACCGGCACGGTGGTGTCGTAGCCGAGGTGGCAGTTGCCGGCCGAGTCGCCGACCAGCAGGACCGGGATACCGGCCTCGTCGAACACGGACGCCGTCATCGCGTCGTAGGCGGTCAGCATCGGCCAGCGCTCTCCGCGCTCCTTGGCCAGGGCGATGTCGCGGACGGTCACCCGGCGGTTGCTCTTCCCGCCGTACAGGGACTTCCCACCGCCGTCGGGGCTCTTCTGGGCAGCCTGAAGCTGCGTCATGGAACGGCTCCTTCATTCGTCATCTCGAGGCGCCCTCACGGCGTCCCCGGACCATTTCCATGGTTGCACCTGACCCGCCGGAGGAGAAGAGGGGGATGCGGGATGTGCGGTTTGGGTGACGGACGGTGGTTTCGCGGCCCGCTCCGTGGAACCCGTTCCCTCCGGTTGGTCGTCCCATCCCTTGTAAGGCGCCGCGTGACGGGAGATGCTCCCGAGCGCCCGGCGGGACCGGAACCGGACATGGCCTAGGGTCGTAGACACGCGTACGACGAGTACGGCGCGTACGACCCGCGGGTACGGACGGTGTGCACGGCAGGTGGTGAGGCGGCGGATGACGCAGCAGGCGTTCGCGACGGAGACGGACGACGGGGGCGAGGATCCCCGCAGGCCACGCCGGTTCCGGGGCTGGGCCCACCGCCGGGTCTGCCGGTTCGTCGGCGACAGCCTCGCCGGGCCGGGCGTGTGGCGCCGCGGCCTGGTGCTGGCCACCTGCTCCGTGCTGCTCGCCCTGGTGATGCGGCTGCACGCGCACGTGCCCAACGTGGTGGGCAACCTCGGCAGCCTTGCCGAGACGTTCCTGCCCTGGCTCGGCCTGCTGATCCCGTTGCTCCTGCTGGGGGCGCTGCTGCGCCGCTCGGCCACCGCCGTGATCGCCGGGCTGCTGCCCGCCTTCGTCTGGGCCGGGCTCTTCGGCGGCCTGCTGTCCGACAAGACCGACCCGACGGCCGACGGCGATCTGACCGTCGTCACCCACAACGTCAACGCGGGCAACGCCGACCCGGCCGGCACCGCCCGTGACGTGGCCGCCTCGGGGGCGGACGTGGTGGCGCTGGAGGAGCTGACCGAGTCGGCGGTCCCCGTATACGAGAAGGCGCTGGCCTCCGCCTACCGCTACCACTCGGTGCAGGGCACCGTCGGCCTGTGGAGCCGCTACCCGCTGCGCGACGTGGAACCGGTGGACATCGGACTCGGCTGGACCCGCGCCATGCGCGCCACCGTCGAGGCGCCCTTCGGCGACGTGAAGGCCTACGTCGCGCACCTGCCCTCGGTCCGCGTCCGGCTGGACGCCGGATTCACCGCCCGGGAGCGCGACCGCAGCGCCGACGCCCTCGGCGAGGCCATCGCCAAGGAGCCGCTGAAGAGGGTCGTCCTGCTGGGCGACCTCAACGGCACCATGAACGACCGGGCGCTGCGCGCGGTGACGTCGCAGATGCGCTCCACCCAGGGCGCGGCGGGCAGCGGTTTCGGCTTCAGCTGGCCGGCCTCGTTCCCGATGGCGCGGATCGACCAGATCATGGTCCGCGGCGTCGAGCCGGTCAGTTCCTGGACGCTCCCCGCGACCGGCAGCGACCACCTGCCGCTCGCCGCGAGCATGTCCGTAGGCTGACGCCGACATCAGATATTCACCGGTTCGCCGGGAACGAGAGCACCTGCCCTCTGAAATACTGACGGCCAGGGTTTTGTTGCGGAGTGGAACATACTTGCTGGGCAGAACCCGCCGGCCGTGACCACCCCATGCTGAAAGGCACACGCCCCATGCCACTGGCCCTGCTCGCCCTAGCTGTAGGCGCCTTCGGAATCGGCACCACCGAGTTCGTGATGATGGGCCTGCTCCCGCAGGTCGCCGCCGACCTGGGCGTCTCGATCCCGTCCGCGGGCCACCTGATATCCGCCTACGCGCTCGGCGTCGTCGTCGGCGCACCCCTGCTCGCCGCCGTCACCGCCCGGATGGAGCGCCGCCGGGTGCTGCTCTGGCTGATGGGGCTGTTCATCGTCGGCAACGGCCTGTCGGCGCTCGCCCCCGACCACACCTGGCTGCTCGCCGCCCGCTTCCTCAGCGGCCTGCCGCACGGCGCCTTCTTCGGCGTCGGCTCGGTCGTCGCCACCACCCTCGTCGCCCCGGAGAAGCGGGCGCGGTCGGTGGCCATGATGCTCACCGGTCTGACCGTCGCCAACATCGTCGGCGTCCCGGTCGGCACGCTGCTCGGCCAGAACCTGGGCTGGCGGGCCACCTTCGGCGCGGTCTGCCTGATCGGCGTCGCCGCGGTCGCCGCGCTGGCTCTGCTGGTGCCCCGCGAGAAGCGCACCGACGGGGCGGCGCCCCCGGTGGGGCTGCGCGGCGAGATGGCGGCGCTGAACTCGCTGTCGGTCTGGCTGGTCCTCGCCACCACCATCGTGGGCGGCGGCGCCCTGTTCTCCGCCTTCAGCTACATCACGCCGATGCTGACCGACGCCGCCGGGTACGCGGAGACCTCCGTCACGCTGGTGCTCTCCCTGTTCGGCGTGGGCGCCACCATCGGCAACCTGCTCGGCGGCCGCCTGGCGGACCGCTCGCCGCGCGGCACCATCCTGGCCGGTCTCACCACCATGACCGTCACGCTGCTGCTGTACCCGGTGCTGATGGAGACCAAGGCGGGCGGCGCGGTGGCCGTGCTGATGCTGGGCGTCGCCGGCTTCACGCTGGGCGCGCCGCTGCAACTGATGGTGATGACGCGGGCCGCCTCCGCCCCCTCGCTGGCCTCCTCCGCCAACCAGGCCGCCTTCAACCTCGCCAACGCGGGCGGCGCCTGGGTCGGCGGCCTCGCCCTCAGCG
>NZ_JACADT010000317.1:0-5742 GCF_013421635.1 Streptomyces sp. UH6
GATCGCGGAGCGGGCACGGGTGGGGCCGGGCGGCGGCCCGTCTCAGGCCGGCCGGTTCCCGGTGGGGATCGTGATGGGCGTCGTGGTCCCGGAACCGCCCTTGTTGAGGAACAGCATCGCCAGGCCGCGCACCAGCTGGTCCATCATGTAGAAGGTGCCGGGCATGACGGGCGACAGGCCCTCGCGGAACAGGATGTACGCCGGCCACGCGGTGCGGACCAGGGCCGCCGCCGCGTAGTCCCGCTTGAGGCCGAGCCAGTTGCCGACCTCGTCGCTGAGGACGTAGCGCACGAACTCGTTGAGGAACCCGCGGGTGACGCCGAGGTCGATCTGCGCCGTCAGGCCGAGCAGGTCCTCGGCCAGCGCGATGCCCTCGTCCGTCGGGGTGAGGATGGGGGTGAGCACCTGCTTGGACTGCGCGAGCGCGGCCGACCAGGTCTGCGGGATGTGCTCGTCCGGAACGCCGAGCAGGTGGACGGCGACCTGCCACGAGTGCAGGAACGCCTCCTGGTCCGCCGTCGAGTACGGGATCCGCCACTCGAGCAGCTTGCTGTGCACGTAGGTGCCCAGGCTGTGGAAGGTGACCAGGATGTCCGCGGCGCTGATCGGGATGGTCTCGTCGGCGGCCGCCCGCCAGCCGGGCGACTGCGGCAGGAGGTGACGCACCGCGGCGTGCACCACGCGCGTCTTGTTGGCGGTGACGACGAACTGGCCGCTCGGCTTGAAGGCGCCGAGCTCCGACAGGTCGTAGCCGAAGGTGAACGTCTTGGCCGCGCGGTCCTGCATGTCGGCGCCGCCCGCGGACCAGTAGACGCTCCTGGCCTCCCGCGGGATCACCGTGCTCATGATGCCGCTGCCGAGGCCGTACAGCATGAACAGGTAGGTGTCCCGGCGCCGGTTGAAGTCGGCGGCGCGGGTCAGCTTGGTCTGGTCCGCCCAGCTGGGGAGCTTGTTGACCTTGCCCAGGTAGGTGGCGAACTCGGCCGGAAGGCCGCTGGGCAGCGGGTCGTCGTTGTTCACCCACGACCCCCACGCGGCGTTGATCGCCGGAACGTGGCCGTTGTCGAGCATCCGGACCATCAGCGGGTCCGCCAGGTCGTCCCAGATCCACTCGGGACCGGTGCCCGCGGCGGCTCCGGCCACCGAGCCCGTCGCCGCCCATGCCTGACCCGGACCCGCCACGCCCGCGAGGCCGAGAGCGGCACCGAGTGACAGCAGTCGCCGCCTGCTGAGATTGTCCATTGACTTACCCACTTCCTTGACGGACCAGACGGCACGCTGTGCCTTTTCCACTGGCCAGTTGGGTGACCGCCATGTTTCAGAACCGGTGGAGCGATGTGATTTCTCATTAACATAGCGACGCGGGACACTGGCGGCAATGGTCGTGACGGAGAGGGGTTGCCGAGGTTGGCCGCCCGGCGGGCACCCGGAAACACGGAGCGGCGGTGTGCCCGGCCGGGCACACCGCCGCTCCGTGTCACCGCGGTCCGTCACCGCGGTCCCTCCGCCGCGGTCTACCGCAGGCTCGGTTCGCTCCCCTCGGCGTCGTCGTCGGCATCCGGCACGGCGTTGCGCGGATGCGTGGGGTCGAGGAACCACCGGCGGGCCGAGACGAGCCACCAGACGCCGCAGAAGGCGGCGACCACGCCCACCGCCACGGGCGCGTAGTTGAAGGTCCGCGCGGTGACGGGCGAGGTCTGCGGCAGCATGAACAGCACGGTGATCACCAGCACCCACGCGACGGCGACGGTGCCCACGGGGCGGGACCAGCGGCCGAGGTGCCAGGGGCCCCGCTCGAACCGGTCCCCCTGGCGGAGCCGGAGGAAGGTGGGGATGACGTAGGCGATGTACAGGCCGATGGTCGCGATCGACGTGACGGCCGCGTACGCGGTGGTGTTCCACAGGTACGGCAGGCCGAGGACGAAGGCTCCTCCGGTGGCGAGCCAGACGGCGTTGGCCGGTGTCCGGGTGGCCGGGTTCAGCTGGTGCCACACCCGGGAGAACGGCAGGGCCCCGTCGCGCGAGAAGGCGTAGATCATGCGGGAGTTGGCGGTGACGGAGGCCATCCCGCAGAAGAGCTGCGCGACGATGACGACCAGCAGCAGCCACTTCCCGGCCGCCACGCCCAGGGCGTCCATCAGGATCTGGGCCGGCGGGACGCCCGTCCCGGAGGCGAGGGCGCCGGTGTAGGACTGGATCGCGAAGGTGAAGCCGAACAGCAGGACGAAGCCCGCCGCGAGGGAGACGAGGATCGACCGGACGATGCCCCGCGGGCCCGCGGTGGAGGCGCCCACGGTCTCCTCGGTCATGTGGGCGGAGGCGTCGTAGCCGGTGAAGGTGTACTGCGCCATCAGCAGCCCGATCAGCACCACGTAGAGGCTGGAGGAGAAGCCGGTGTTGTTGACGAACTCGCCGAAGACGAAGCCGGCCGGCCGGTGCTGGTCGGGCACCAGCACCAGGGCGCCGCAGATGACGACCACGCCGAGGATGTGCCACCAGATGGAGACCTCGTTGAGGAAGGCGACGATGCGGACCCCGAAGGTGTTCAGCACGCCGTGCAGCACCAGGATGAGGCCGAACAGCGTGATGGTGTGGCCGGGGGTGGCCGCGAAGCCGAACTGGAGGTCCAGCCAGGCGTTGAGGAAGGTCGCCGCGCCGAAGTCGACGCCCGCGGTCACCGCGATCTGGCCCAGGGTGTTGAACCAGCCGGTGAACCAGGCCCAGGCGGCGGCCGTCCTCGCGGGTGCCATGCGGTGCGCCCAGAAGTACAGCCCGGCGCTGGTCGGATAGGCGGAGCAGACCTCCGCCATCGACAGCCCCACGAACAGGGTCATGAGGCCGACGAACAGCCAGCCCCACATGATCACGACGGGGCCGCCGGTGTTCATCCCGAAGCCGTACAGGGTCATGCATCCGGACAGGATCGAGATGATGGTGAAGCTGACCCCGAAGTTCGCCCGGCCGGACATCGAACGGGAGAGGGTCTGCCGGTAGCCGAGTTGCTCCAGTCGTTGTTCCTCGGACACGCGGGACTCGTCCTGAGGCATGGGAGTACCGTCCTTCGCACATCGGAGATGGTGACGGATGCCCGGTGGTGCCGACGCCGCGCGGAGTGCGGTCGCGCCGGAGGCCGCCGCTCATCCGACGAAGCACGGGATGCATGCCCACACCGGCCGGGCTCCGAAGCACGCGCAGGCCGGCGGGCCGGTGGGCGGTGTCCGGCCACGGACGGAACGCTCGGCCGCCGACCGCCGCTCCAGCCGGGCGAGGACCGATATTCTCGACGGATGAGCAGAGGATCGGGCAGTCTGGCCGAGCGGTTGAGGTGGGCGCGCGAACGCGCCTTCGTGGGGCGCCTGGAGGAACTCGCCGCGTTCCGTGACGCCCTGTCGGGGGCGCCGGACGCTCCCGCCGTGCTGTACGTGCACGGCCCCGGCGGAGTCGGCAAGTCGACCCTGCTGCGCCGGTTCGCGGACGAGAGCCGCGACGCCGGGCGGCCCGTGGTCGAGGTGAACGGACGGCTGATCGACCCCTCCCCCGCCGGATTCCGGACCGAGGCCGAGGCCGTGGGCGCCGCACCGGACACCGTGCTCCTCATCGACGCGTTCGAGCACTGCCAGGGGCTCGAGGGCTGGCTGCGCGACCACTTCCTGCCCGGACTGCCCGGCCGGACCCTGACGGTGCTCGCCGGGCGGGAGGCCCCCAGCTCCGCCTGGCGGGCCGACCTCGCCTGGAGCGAGGCCCTGGCCGTCGTCCCGCTGGCCGACCTGGCGCCGGCCGACGCCGCGCGGCTGCTCGAACTGCGGGACGTGGCCCCCCTCGTGCGGGAGCAGGTGCTGGCCTTCGCCGGCGGCCACCCGCTCGCGCTCAGCCTCGCCGCCGGCGTCGCGGCGCACGGCGAGGACAAGGACTGGGAGCCCACACCGGACGTGCTGACCGCGCTGCTCTCCCAGATGGTGGGAGAGGTGCCGACGCCCGACCACCGGCTGGCCCTGGAGATGGCGGCGCACGCCATGACCACCACCGAGGGGCTGCTGCGGGCCGTGCTCGGCCCCGACCGGGGCGCCGAACTGTTCACCTGGCTGCGCCGCCTGCCGGTCGCCGACTGGGGGCGGCAGGGCGTCTTCCTGCACGACCTCGTCAGTGACGCCGTCGACGCCGACCTGCGCTGGCGGGACCCGCAGGGGTACGAGGAGATGCACCGCCGCGTCGGCCACCACCTGCTCGAACAGGCACGGACCGCCTCCCCCGCGGAGGCGATGGTGGCGATCCGTGAGATCAGCTACCTGAAGCGGTACGGGCCGATGGGCGAGTACTTCCAGATGCGCCGGGAGGGCGACTACCACGAGGACGTCCTGCGCCCCGGCGACCACGACGCCGTGCGACGGCTGATCACCGAGGCCGAGGGACCCGAGTCCGCCGCCGTCGTCGACTTCTGGCTGGAGCGGCAGCCCGAGGCGTTCTGGATGTACCGCGAGTCCGCGACCGGCGAACCGGTCGCGTTCATGACCTGGCTGCGGCTGTCCGAGCCGAGGCCCGACGAACTCGCCGCGGACCCGGTCATGGTGCAGGCGTGGGAACACACCCTGCGGACCAGCCCGCTCCGGCCGGGCGAGCACCTGCTGCTGGCGCGCTTCCTCATCCACCCGCCGGCGTACTACGAGATATCGCCGGTCCTGCACCTGATGCAGCTGCGCATCTGCGCGGACTACATCCGCTCCGGGTCCCTGGCCTGGTCGTTCATCATCAGTCCGTTCCCGCAGAACTGGGAGGCGCTGATGGAGCACCTGGGGCACGAACGGGCCACCGCCCTGCCGTGGCCCAACGGACACACCTACACCCTGTTCGCCTGCGACTGGCGGGTCACCCCGCTGTCGATCTGGTTCGACCGCACCCAGCCGGGCGCGCTGACCGAGGCCCCGGCCCGCCCCGCCGCCGACGCCCCGGCCGCGCCGCTGACCCGCGCCGCGTTCGACACCGCGGTCCGCGACGCCCTGCGTGACTGGCACCGGCCGGACGTCCTCGCCGCGGGCCCGCTGCGCACCACGCGGATGGTCACCGGACAGCCGGGGTTCGCCGCCGAGCACTCCGGGGAGATGCTGCGGGAGCTGCTCAGCGACGCCGTGGACGCCCTGCGCGCCGATCCGCGTGACGCCAAGCTCCACCGGGTGCTGGCCACCACCTTCTTCCACCGGGTGCCCAGCCACATGGTCGCCGCCGAGCGGCTGAGCCTCCCCTACAGCACCTACCGCAGACATCTGCAGCGCGGCTGCGAGCGGGTCTGCGACATCCTCTGGCAGCGGGAGACGGCCGGCCTGCCCATCCCGTCGCCGCACCCCTGACGGGAAGTGAGCACCGAACGGTCGACGGGTGAGCACCGAACGGACTGGTGACTGAGCGGTGTTCGCGGCGAACGTGGCTCCCACGACGAACTGACGTTCTTTCGAGGAGGCTTCGGATGCCGGGACGACCGGAACAGGACGTGATCGTGATCGGCGGTGGACCCGTCGGCCTGGCCACGGCGATGTCCCTGGCCGGGCAGGGACTGCGCGTCACCGTGCTGGAGCGGGACGGCGAGGCCGTCGCCGCCGGGCCGGACGTCGCGGAGCGCGCGTGGGGACAGTGGCACCGGCCCGGCGTGTCCCAGTTCCGCCAGCCGCACATCCTGCTGCCCGTCGGGGCGGCGCTGCTGCGCGAGAGGCTGCCTCGGGTCGTCGAGGCGCTGGAGGCGGCGGGGCCGCT
>NZ_JACADT010000318.1:0-5741 GCF_013421635.1 Streptomyces sp. UH6
GCCCGCCACGGGGGCGAGGTCCAGGTCCTCCCGGTGCACCACCACGGCCAGCGGCAGGCTGCCCCCGATCGCCTTGGCCAGCACCATCACGTCGGGCGTCACACCGCTGTGCTCCACGGCCCAGAACGCGCCGGTCCGCCCGACCCCCGTCACCGTCTCGTCGACGATCAGCGGAACGCCCCGCTCGCGCGTGCTCTCCCGCAGTCGCCGCAGCCGGTCGTCCGACACCGGCTCGACGACCACGCCGCTCCCGTCGACGACCCCGCCCACCCCCTGGACCGGCCCGGCTGCCAGGGCCAGGGCCTCGGCGACGGTGGGACCGCAGAACCTGACCCGGGCGCCCGGCGCGAGCCCGGGCGGCAGCGTGGCCAGCAGTTCGGCGAGGAACCGCTCCTCCACCGGCGTGGACAGGTCCAGGACGCCGATGGGCGCACCGGAGTCCAGCACCCCACGCACCGCCGCCAGCACCACGGGGTGGTTGTGGCCCAGCGCGAGCGCCCCGTCGCCGGAGAGGCAGTCCAGGTAGCGGCGGCCGTCCGCGCCCTCGACGGTCATCCCCCGGGCGCGCACCGGCACGATCGGCAGGGCACGCGCGTAGGTCCGCGCCGACGACTCCCGCAGCGACTGCCTGCGCACCGTCCCGGTCAAGGCCACCCTCTGGTCCTCCCGCCGCCTGACGACTTCGGGGCCGCCCATGGACAGCCGTCCCCTCACCGCTTCAACTGCCGTCCCTCCGTCGGGGACACGGGTGAAAGTGAAGTTCCGGGAAAGCAGCGGAGGAGGAAGCACGCCGGGTCGCGCGCCGGAACCCCCTGGTGGGCACCTCCGTCCGCCCCTCGTGACGGAACCGTTGCCTGCCCGTCGGCGACCACCCACAGCCACCCCCTAGGGTGGGGTGGCCGATCGGGCACCGTGGGTGACCGGTCCCGCCACGTCCAAGCGCACACGCCAGGGGGAGTCCTGAACATGCGACCCATACGCCCGCCGTTCCCGACCGGCCGGGAGACCACCACGGGCCGGACAGCGAGCTCGCGGCGCGGAGCCTTCCGCCCTTTCGCGGCCGTGGTCCTCGCCTCGGCCCTCGCCCTCACCGCGGGAGCCTGCGGTCCGGAGGACACCGAGGCCGCCGACAAGCCGGCCGTGTCCCTCCCGGACGAGGGCAAGATCAAGATTCCCCAGGAGCTGACCGACAAGCTCAAGGAACACGGGATAGACCTGGAGGAGTGGCGCGGCGGCGCCTGGAAGAACTGGGACAAGGACGACTGGCTGCGCGAGGCCGACCAGTTCATCAACCCGATCATCGAGGACCTCTGGAACCCCGACCGCATGCGGGAGGCCGAGGAGCCGGACAGCACGGTCGACGAGAGCGACATCGCCGACGACCAGGGCGTGACCGACCCGACACCCGCGCCGGTCGAGGCCGCCGAGGTCTCCGCCCCGTACAGCGACTCGGCGCCGACCGCGGGCAAGCTCTTCTTCGACGGGCCGCAGGGCACCATGGTCTGCTCGGCGACGGTCGTGGAGGACCCGGCCAACCCGGGGAAGTCCAACCTGGTGTGGACCGCCGGCCACTGCGTGCACGCCGGCAAGGAGGGCGGCTGGTACCGCAACATCGCCTTCGTGCCCGCCTACAACGACCAGGCCATGAGCGGGCAGGAGCTGGCCGGCGCCGCCCCCGAGAAGATCGCTCCGCACGGCCTGTGGTGGGCCCAGGTCGCGATGACCTCCGACGAGTGGATCGCGCAGGGCGGTCAGACCGGCGGCAACGGGGCTCCGTTCGACTACGCCGTGCTGAAGGTGACCCCGGAGAACGGCGGCGGGAAGTCGCTGGAGGAGACGGTCGGCGCCGCGATGCCGGTGGGGTTCGACGCCCCGGCCGTGCCGGACATCGACAGCATCACCGCGACCGGCTACCCGGCCGCGGAGCCGTTCGACGGTGAGCGGATGTTCCAGTGCCAGGACAAGCCGGGCCGCCTGTCCGTCGTGGCGAGTGACCCGACCATGTACCGCATCGGCTGCACGATGACGGCCGGTTCCTCCGGCGGTGGCTGGATCGCCGAGGTGAACGGGAAGCCGGCGCTGGTGTCCAACACCTCCATCGGCCCGATCAGCGCGGGCTGGCTGGCCGGACCGCGTCTCGACGAGCAGGCGAAGAAGCTCTACGAGACCGTGGGCGCGCAGTAGTCCTGAGCGCGCAGTAGTCCGTGAGCGCGCGGTAGCCCTTGAGCGCGCGGTGGTCCGTGCGCGGGCGGCGGCCGGCGGAAGCCGGCGGCCGCCCGTGCACGACGAAGGGCCCGCCCCCGGTCTGACCGGGGCGGGCCCTTTCTCGTTGCCCGAAATGCGCGCCTGGCCGGCGGAAGCCGGCGGCCGCCCGTGCACGACGAAGGGCCCGCCCCCGGTCTGACCGGGGCGGGCCCTTTCTCGTTGCCCGAAATGCGCGCCTGGCCGGCGGGCCGGGACCGCTGACGTGTTACGCGGCGGCCGGCGTGTACGGAGCGAGGTCCGAGGCCAGCTCCTCGTGCACCCGCACCTTCAGCAGGGTCCCCTCCGCGGTGTGCTCCTCGGAGATCACCTCGCCCTCGGTGTGCGCCCGCGCCACCAGCTTGCCGTGGGTGTACGGGATCAGAGCCTCGACCTCGACGGCCGGACGCGGCAGCTCGGCGTCGATCAGCGCCAGCAGTTCGTCGATGCCCTGCCCGGTGCGGGCGGAAACGGCGATGGAGCGCTTCTCGACCCGCATGAGCCGCTGGAGCTCCAGCGGGTCGGCCGCGTCCGCCTTGTTGATCACGACGATCTCCGGCACACCGGTGGCGCCGACGTCACGGATCACCTCGCGCACCGCGGCCAGCTGCTCCTCCGGGTTCGGGTGCGAGCCGTCCACCACGTGCAGGATCAGGTCGGAGTCGCCGACCTCCTCCATGGTGGAGCGGAACGCCTCGACCAGGTGGTGCGGCAGGTGGCGCACGAAGCCGACGGTGTCGGCCAGCGTGTACACCCGCCCGCTGGGCGTCTCGGCCCGGCGCACGGTCGGGTCCAGGGTCGCGAACAGGGCGTTCTCGACCAGGACGCCGGCGCCGGTGAGGCGGTTCAGCAGCGACGACTTTCCGGCGTTGGTGTAACCGGCGATGGCGACCGAGGGCACCTTGTTGCGGCGCCGCTCCTGACGCTTCACGTCACGGCCGGTCTTCATCTCCGCGATCTCCCGGCGCATCTTCGCCATCTTCTCGCGGATCCGCCGACGGTCCGTCTCGATCTTGGTCTCACCGGGACCGCGGGTGGCGAGGCCGCCGCCCTTGCCGCCGCCCATCTGACGGGACAGCGACTGACCCCAGCCTCGCAGGCGCGGCAGCATGTACTGCATCTGCGCCAGCGCGACCTGCGCCTTGCCCTCGCGGGACTTGGCGTGCTGGGCGAAGATGTCGAGGATCAGCGCGGTCCGGTCGATGACCTTGACCTTGACGACGTCCTCGAGGTGGATCAGCTGTCCGGGGCTGAGCTCACCGTCGCAGATCACGGTGTCCGCGCCCGACTCGATGACGATGTCCCGCAGCTCGTTGGCCTTGCCGGAACCGATGTAGGTCGCCGCGTCGGGCTTGTCGCGCCGCTGGATCACGCCGTCCAGCACCAGCGCGCCCGCCGTCTCGGCGAGGGCGGCCAGCTCGGCCAGCGAATTGTCCGCGTCCCGCGCCGTGCCCGAGGTCCACACTCCGACGAGTACGACCCGCTCCAGGCGGAGCTGCCGGTACTCGACCTCGGTGACGTCCTCGAGCTCGGTGGACAGACCTGCGACGCGTCGCAGGGCCGCACGCTCGGAGCGGTCGAACTGGTCGCCGTCCCGATCGCCGTCGATCTCGTGGCTCCAGGCGACGTCCTCTTCCATCAGGGCATCGGCCCGAAGGGCGTGCGCGAAACGCTCGGAGTCCTGGGAAGTGGATGAAGAGGAGGTCATTGGGTCCTTACGTCGAAGGGTGGAGTGACGGCCGTACGGTCCGTCACTGGTCACAACGTCCGGGTGCCCCGGGAGATTCCCGGGCAACCCGCCCGCGCCCCACGATGGTCCCACGGCGCCGCCGCCCCGTCACCGGGTTATGCGCCGCGGCGGGCGGCGGTGCACCCGCGCGGCGGCATGTGCCCTCGACCCACGTGCGCTCGGCCCACGTGCGCTCGGCCCACGTGCCCTCACCTCATGTGCACTCACCCCACGTGGTCGTGCCCCGCGTGGTCATGACCCAGGTGCGCATGCCCCAGGTGCGCATGCCCCAGGTGCGCATGCCCGTGCCCGTGCCGGCCGAGCCCCGCCGCGGGAACGACCGTGCGTCCGGCGGCGGGCTTGCCGTCGGCCTTGGGGGCGTCGGACGTCCAGTCCGGGTGCCCCGGCATCGGCGGCGTGCGGGTGTCGTGGAGCCAGGCCCGGAAGAAGCCGTCCAGGTCACGTCCGGCGATCTCGGAGGCGAGCCGGACGAAGTCGGCGGTGGTGGCGGTCCCGTCCCGGTGCCGGTGCACCCAGGCACGCTCCACCTGCTCGAAGGCGTGCCGTCCGATCTCCTGGCGCAGCGCGTACAGCACCAGTGCCGATCCGTCGTAGATCACCGGACGGAAGATGCCGATCTTCTGCCCTTCCGCGGGGACCTTGGGCGCCGCGGGCGGTCCCCCCGCGGCGCGCCACGTGTCGGAGGAGGTGTACGCGGCCTTCATCCGCGCCTCCAGCGTGCGGTGCCCGGTCTCCTCCCCGTACAGCGCCTCGTACCAGGTGGCGTGGCCCTCGTTGAGCCAGACGTCCGACCAGGTGGCCGGGGTGACGCTGTCGCCGAACCACTGGTGGGCCAGCTCGTGCACCATGACGGATTCGACCAGCCAGGCGGGGATGGCGGGCTCGGTGAACAGGAAGCGCTCGAAGAGGGAGAGCGTCTGGGTCTCCAGCTCGAACCCGGTGGCGGCGTCCGCCACGAGGATCCCGTAGGTCTCGAACGGGTAGGGGCCGACCTTGCCCTCCATCCAGTCGATCTGGTCGGGGGTCTTCGCCAGCCACGGTTCCAGCTTCTGCCGGTCGGCGGCCGGGACGACGTCGCGCAGCGGCAGGCCGTGCGGGCCCTGACGCCGGACGACGGCGGAGCGGCCCACCGAGACCTGGACCAGTTCGGTGGCCATGGGGTGCTTGCTGCGGTACGTCCAGGTGCGGGTCTGCGCGGCGCGTCCGGCCCCGGCGCTCTTCCCGTCCTTCTCGGGCAGCCCGTTGGCCACGGCCGTCAGCGTGGTGGGGGCGGTGACGCGGATGGTGTAGAGCGCCTTGTCGGACGGGTGGTCGTTGCAGGGGAAGACCAGGTGGGCGGCGTCGGCCTGGTTGGCCATGGCGAGGCCGTCCTTGGTCACCACCCAGCCGTGCCCCTGTCCCTCCGGCGGGCGCGGGTCGCTGGTGTGCCGGACGACGACGCGGGTGGTGTCGCCCGCCGCCGGCGCGGTGCGCGGCGTGATCACCAGGTCCTCCCCGGCGGAGGTGAACGCGGCCTTCGCGCCGTCCACCGTGACCGAGGAGACCTTGCCGTGCGCGAAGTCGAGGTTGAGCCGGTCCAGGCGCTGGGTGGCCCGGGCCTCGATGACGGTGACCGCCTGCATGGGGCGGGTGTTGGAGCCCGGGTAGGTGAAGTGCAGGTCGTACGAGCGGACGTCGTAGCCGGGGTTGCCCAACTCGGGGAAGAGACGGTCGCCGACGCCGAGCGGTGCGGCGGGCGTGGGGTCCGGGG
>NZ_JACADT010000319.1:0-5735 GCF_013421635.1 Streptomyces sp. UH6
GCCGTCAGCCGTCAGCCGTCAGCCGTCAGCCGTCAGCCGTCAGCCGTCAGCCGTCAGCCGTCAGCGGCGAGCATCGCCTCGCCGAGCCCCGCCATGGCGTCGGCGAGCTGGTCCATCCAGTCCGCGATCGCCCGGCCGCCCTCCGACTGGACGGCCACGAAGGCGCCGTCGAACCCGGCCATGCCGAACGCCGCGAGGGCGTCGGCGACACGGCCCGCGTCCTCCTCGCCGGCGCCGAGGAACGACGAGTGCACCATGCGCCACATGTGGACGCGCCCCTCGTCGCGGACCGCGATCACCGTCCGCATCGCCTCCGGCGCCTCGGCGGCCTCACGGCTCATGACCAGCACGAACAGCAGGCGCAGGAACTCCTCGCCGTGTTCGAGGACCGAACCGGTCCTGCCCAGGTACCACCGCAGCCGCTCCCGCGGCGTACCGCCCTCCGGCGGGTTCGCGTGGGCCCGGTCCATGGCCTCGAAGAAGTCGTGCGCCCCCTGGGCCATGACGGCGGACAGCAGCCCGGCCTTGGACTCGAAGTGGTGGTAGAAGGCGCTCTTGGGCAGGCCGGTCTCCTTGGCCAGCGCCGACATCGACGTCCCGGCGTAGCCGCGGACCGACATCACCCGGGCGGCCGCGTCGAGGATCTCCTGCCGTGACCGGCGGCCCCGGCTGTTGCCGGCGTGCGTCGGAGGCCTGAACTTCTCCGCCGAGTCCACCGGTTCCGCCTGCTGCGCGCTCTCCGCCTTCTCCACCCGGGGATTTTACGCGGTCCCGGAACGGGTTCCGGGCCACCACCGGAGAGTGATCAGGCCTCACCTCTTGACACCCGTGCCGTCCAGGCCGTTCCCTGGGAATGTACCGACCGATCGGTCCAATACTTCGGGACGTCGACGCCCGGCCCCCTTGACGCCACTACGCCGGGCGGGTTTCACTCCCTCCCACATACCGAACAGTTGGTACAAAACCTTTCGCATTGCGTCCGAGCTGTGACAACGGAGCCAGCGCATGACCATGAGCTACGACGCGGATGTCGCGATCGTCGGGTTCGGCCCGACCGGAGTGATCGCCGCCCTCACCCTCGCCAAGTACGGCATCTCCGCCGTGGCCTTCGAACGGGACCGGGACATCTACGCCCGGGCCCGAGCCGTGACCGTCAACGACTGGACGATGCGGATCTTCCAGAACCTCGGGGTGGACGAGCGGGTCGAGAAGGTGATCGACCCCCAGCGCGCCCTGCGCTGGGTGACCTACGACGGCGCGGAGATCATGCGGGTCGAGCACCCGCCGTCGACCCTGGGCCGCGGGCCGCGCTTCTACAACATCTACCAGCCGGTCATGGAGGCCGAGCTGCGCGCGGCCGTCCGGGAGCGGCACGCCGGCCTGGTCACCGTCCACTACGGCGACGAGGTCACCGCGATCACCCAGGACGCCGACGGCGTCACCCTCACCTCGACGGGCGACGACGGGCCCCGCACCACCCGGACCAGGTACGTGATCGGCTCGGACGGCGGAAGCTCGTTCACCCGCGGCCACGTCGGCTGCCGGCTGCTGGGCGACACCGACGAGACCACCTGGGTGGTCGTCGACTGTCACGTCAAGCGGTGGTGGCCGGACCGCGACTTCCTCACCTTCTGGTCCGACCGGGAGCGCCCGGTCGTCGACATCGCGCTCTCCGCGGGCAACCACCGGTGGGAGGTCCCGCTCAAGCCCGACGAGACCCCGGCCGACTACCCGACGAGCGCCGAGGTCTGGCCGCTGCTCAAGGCCCTCGGCGTCACCGAGGACGACGTCGAGATCCACCAGCACGCCTTCTACAAGCACCACGTCCGGATGGCCGACACCTGGCGCAAGGGCCGGGTCTTCCTGGCCGGCGACGCGGCCCACCTGATGCCGCCGTGGGCGGGCGCCGGCATGCAGACCGGTATGCGCGACGCCCACGACCTGGGCTGGAAGCTCGCCCGGGTGCTCAAGGGAGAGCTCCCGGAGAGCTGGCTGGACACCTACGAGGCGGAGCGCCGTCCCAACGCGGCCTTCTTCACCGGCCTCGCGGTCGGGCTCGGCCGGGTCATCCGGCAGGAGGCCTCCGAGGAGGAGGTCGCCGCGATGAACGCGGTGCCCGAGAACACCGTCACCCCCTTCGAGCCGCCGCTCACCCGCCCGCCGGTGCTGGAGGCCGGCTGGCTCCGGGGACCGGTCGGCGACGCCAGCGTGGTCGGCCGGATGGTCCCGCAGCCCGTCACCGGCGACGTCGCCGGGCGGATGGCCCGCCTGGACGACCTGCTCGGCGACCACTTCGTGCTGCTGGGCGACGACGTCGACCCGGCCACCCTGCTGACGGCCGAGGAGAAGGCCGGGTGGGACGCGCTCGGCGCCCGGTACGTCGCGGTGCGGCCGAAGACCTCCTACACCACCTCGGACGACGACCTGGTCGACCTCCAGGAGGTCCTCCTGCCCTGGCTGCGCCGCTACGGCGCGCGCGCCGTGGCCGTCCGCCCGGACCGGTTCGTCGCCGCGGCCGACGTCAGCGGCCTCGCCGTCCCCGCCTGAGGCGGCACGCCGCACGGCGACAAGCAGTCCCCCACAGCGACAGCAACAAGGAGAAGGACAGATGTCCGGAGTGAAGGAACTGGGCTACGTCGTCTACGAGGTGAGCGGCCTCGCGGACTGGGAGCACTTCGGCGTCGAACTGCTCGGCATGCAGCTCGGCGAGAAGACCGACGACGGCTTCACCCTGCGCACCGACGAGAAGGCGCACCGCTGGGTGATCACCGAGGGTCCCGCGGACGACCTGGTCGCCACCGGCTACGAGGTGTCGGACGCGGTCGCGCTGGACGCCCTGGTCGCCAAGGTGCGCGCGGCCGGCGTCGAGGTGACCGAGGGCGACGGCGCCCTGGCCGCCGCCCGCAAGGTGGAGCGGATCTTCGTCACGACCGACCCGATGGGCAACCGGGTCGAACTGGTCACCGGTCTGGCCGACGCGGCCACGCCGTTCGCCTCCAAGAAGCTGCTCGGCGGCTTCGTCACCGGCGCCGGCGGCGCGGGCCACCAGGTCCTCCTGGCCCACGGCGTCTCCCGTGAGACCTACCTGGCGTTCTACATCGACCTGCTCGGCTTCAGGATCAGCGACATCATCGTCGAGGAGCTGGCTCCCGGCGTCGTCGCCGACCTGATCTTCCTGCACTGCAACGGCCGTCACCACACGGTGGCCTTCGGCGACATGCCGCACCCGAAGAAGACCCACCACTTCATGGTCGAGGTCCAGGACATCCGCGACGTCGGCATGGCCTACGACCGGTGCATGGACGCCGAGCAGCCGTTCGAGATGACGCTCGGCATGCACCCCAACGACCACATGTTCAGCTTCTACGTCTTCACTCCGTCCGGCTTCAGCGTCGAGTACGGCTGGGGCGGTCTGATCATCGACGACGCCACCTGGGAGGTGAAGACGCTCGACCGGCTGCACAGCTGGGGCCACCGCCCGTCGTCCGTCGTCGCCGAGCTGCTCGCCGCCGCCCCCGCCCCCGCCCCCGCCCCGCACGGAGAGGACCACTGATGGCGATCGACGCCAAGGACATCGCGCGCACGGTCAGGACCGCCGACTGGGAGCTCCGGTACTACGAAGCGGGCTCCGGCCACCCGTTGGTGCTGCTGCACGGCAGCGGTCCCGGCGCCACCGGGTGGAGCAACTTCGCCGGCAACATCGAGGCGCTGGCCGAGCACTTCCACGTGTACGCCGTCGACATGCCGGGCTGGGGCGAGTCCTCCGCCGCCACCGTCGACCAGCTCGACCACGTCGACGCGGCGATCCAGTTCCTGGACGCCCTCGGCATCGAGAAGGCCGCGTTCGTCGGGAACTCGATGGGCGGCCAGACCTCGATCCGCCTGGCCACCGAGCACCCCGGCCGGATCACCCACCTGGTCACCATGGGCCCGCCGGTCGGCAGGATCCCCACGCTCTTCGGCGCCGGCGACGGTCCGTCCGAGGGCCTGAAGGTCCTGATCGAGGCCTACCGCGACCCGAGCCCGGAGAACATGCGCCGACTCGTGGAGATCATGGTCTTCGACAAGGCCCGGTTCGCCACGCCGGAGCTGTGCGAAGCCCGCTCGGACGCCGCGCTGGCCCGTCCGGAGCACCTGGCCAACTACGTGGAGGGCCTGCCCAAGGGCGCCCCGCTGCCGAAGTGGGTCAGGCCGGAGCTGCTGTCGCGGATCGAGGTGCCGACCCTGCTCATCCACGGCCGTGACGACCGGGTCGTCTCCTACGAGACCTCGCTCTTCCTGCTGGCGAACATCCCCGACAGCCGCCTGGTCGTCCTCAACCGCTGCGGTCACTGGGCGATGATCGAGCACCCGGACGAGTTCAACCGGCTGGTCACGGACTTCGTCGCCAACAACTGAGCCAGGACACCGGGGGCCGCGACACCTGGGCCACGGCACCGGAATCGTGACACCTGGGGTCGCGACACCGGGGGTCGCGGCACCTGGCTCCGGCCGTGGCGGGCGGGCCCGGGACCTTCACGGGTCCCGGGCCCGCCCGCTACGGGATCGGGTGGGCGACCTGGGACGCCTGGCCGGCGGCCGGCAGCGGGGCGAAGAGCCGCGCGTCGTTGTGCAGAATCAGCAGGGCCGTGTCGTCGGAAGGGCTGCCCCCGGTGTGGTGCAGCAGCGCGGACTCCAGCGAGTGGAGCAGGTACCGGGCGGTGTGCGGACGGCCGCGGGCCGCCCCGGTGAGCGTCTCGGAGAGCGGGAAGAGACGTCCGCGGTCGTCGCGGGCCTCGGTGACGCCGTCGGTGTACAGGATCAGGGCGTCGTCCGGCCGCATCCGGCCGCAGTGGGTCACCGGGATGTGCTCCGGCAGCGGGAAGGGGCCGAGCGGCGGCAGCGGTTCGGCGTCCGAGAGCGGCTGCGTCGGCCCCACGCCGACGCGGTACGGCCACGGGTGGGCGCAGTTGACCGCCCGCAGCACGCCGTCGGCGCGGATCTCCAGCAGCAGCAGGGTGACGAACTCCTCGACCGCGTGATGCCGCTCCTCCTGGGCGCGGCGCCTCAGGTGGCGGGCGAAGGCCCGGTCGAGGCGGCGGAGCACCCCGTGCAGCTCGTACTCCTCGTGCGCCGCCTCGCGGAAGCAGCCGAGCACCGCGGCGGCGGCCGGGACGGCGGCCAGACCGTGGCCGCGGACGTCCCCGATGAGGGCCCGGACGCCGTGCTCGGTGTCCAGCACCTCGTAGACGTCACCCCCGATGACGGCGCCGGGGTCCGCGGAACGCTGGACCGCGGCCACGTCCAGGCCGCCGACCCGGGGCGGCAGCGGGCGCACCAGGACCCCCTGGGCCGTGGCCGCGATGTCCCAGGTGTCCCGCAGCTCGCGGAGCAGTTCCCGGCGGGCCCGCAGGATCAGCCCCGTACCCACCCCGAAGAAGACCGCGGTGGCGGCCATCCGGACGCCCATCCCGCTCCGGTCGCCGGTGATCCCGGCGATCAGCCAGTAGGCGACGGCGGTGGCCCCCCAGAGCGCGCTCAGCACGAGCGCGAGCGCCCGGCGCTTCGGCACGGGACGGATCATGCCGCTGACCCCCTGATCGGGCGGTTCGGACCCGAGACGGGCGGAACGGCGTGGACGGAACCGGTTCGATTGTGGGTCCCGCCGTCCCGGACCGGAATGGATCACCGGGACTTCTCATTCGATCGAGTGAGCCGCGGCCACGAGGGCGACGGCACGGCACGCGGGCACCGCT
>NZ_JACADT010000032.1:0-16977 GCF_013421635.1 Streptomyces sp. UH6
CCCAGCTCAGCACCCGCAGGGAATGAAGGCTGGGCAGCGACTCCTCCAGGGCGCCGCCGCCCAGCCGCCCCCGCGAGGAGGCGAAGGCGGGCCAGCGCAGGCCCTCGGTGGTCTCGCCGCCCAGCAGCACGTCCAGCCCGCCGCCGAGCGGGTCGGCGTCCACCAGCAGCGTGCGCACCCCGCAGCGGGCCGACGTGACCGCGAGGGCACAGGCCAAGGTGGAGGCTCCGGCGCCGCCGCGCCCACCGATGACGCCGACCGTCAGGGCGGGGCGGCCGACGCCCTCCACGACATCGGCGATCCGGTCGGTGAGCCACTGCTCGCCGTCGGGGAGCACCAGAACGTGGTCGGCCCCGATCTCCACGGCATGGCGCCACACCCCGGGGTCGTCCTGGTCCCGGCCGACGAGGACGACGCCGGGTCTGCGGGGCGCACCGCGCACCCGCCGTGCGGCATCGTCACCGATCAGGACGAGGGGCGCGGCCTCCCAGGCGGAGCGCCTGCCGGGTGGCCCCGGATGCACTTCGGGTGTGGCCCCGGCCGCGGCGCAGAGCCGCAACAGGTCGTCGAGGAGCAACGGGTCCTCGGTGACGATGAGCGGTGCGCCCGCAGCGCTTCCCGCGCCCGGTGCCGGTGCCGCGGAGGTGGATCCGGTCATGGCTGCTGTCTCCTGCCTGCCCGCACGAGGAGGCGCTGCCTCCCCGGGCCGTTTCGTGTCGTGTCCGTGATGGGCGACGCGGGGGAAAACGGCGCGTGGTGCAAGGGCGGCGGACCGTGTTCCGAAGGCGTCGGAATCACGGTGGGGCAGCGCGGAAAAAGATGTGGATCTTGGTGGAAATCCGGGGACAACTCAGCGAATGTGGATATCGCGTTCACCCCGACGAGCGAGCGACGAGTGACGCGCGAGGGCTCGGCCCTCCACCGGACCGCCAGAGGCGTGGGACGTCTCGCTGCGCACCTCGACGGTGACGCTCAGTAGCGATCGCCGAGGCATGAAAAAGCGGCCGGGAACCCTTCGAAAGGGAACCCGGCCGCCTTGCCCGGGAGGCCGAAACCCACCCGGACATGCGACGACCCCCGCCGGGGGGGAGAGCGGGGGTCGTCATCCACGGTCCGACTCGGGGGGGGAGGAGCCGAACCGGGTTAGCACGGTCGCGAACGATCCGTGACTTCCATGGTGTACCCGAGAGGCTTCTCAGGCAAACCCACGCGCCACACCTTACGCCGAATGGCTGCCCCCTATGCTCGCCCTTGTGGAAAACCACTCCTTGCCCCGCACCGCGGCCTTCTTCGACCTGGACAAGACGGTCATTGCGAAGTCGAGCACGCTCACCTTCGGCAGGTCCTTCTACCAAGGCGGACTGATCAATCGCCGTGCCGCTCTGCGCACGGCGTACACCCAGTTCGTCTTCCTCGCCGGCGGCGCCGACCACGAACAGATGGAGCGCATGCGGAGGTACCTCTCCGCCATGTGTCGTGGCTGGGACGTCCAGCAGGTCAGGGACATCATCGCCGAGACCCTGCACGACCTCATCGACCCGATCATCTACGACGAGGCCGCCTCCCTCATCGAGAAGCACCACCTGGCCGGCCGGGACGTGGTGATCGTCTCCACCTCCGGGTCGGTGATGGTCGAGCCGATCGGCGAGATGCTGGGCGCCGACCGCGTGGTGGCCACGCGGATGGTGGTCGGCGAGGACGGTCGCTTCACCGGCGAGGTCGAGTACTACGCGTACGGCCCGACGAAGGCCCAGGCCATTCGCGAACTGGCCGAGTCCGAGGGCTACGACCTCGGCCGCTGCTACGCCTACAGCGATTCCGCGACGGACCTGCCCATGCTCGAGACGGTGGGCCACCCGCACGCGGTCAATCCGGACCGGACGCTGCGCCGTGAGGCGCTGGCCCGGGGCTGGCCGATCCTCGATTTCCACCGGCCGGTACGTCTGAAGCAACGGCTCCCCACCTTCTCCACGCCCTCCCGGCCCGTGCTGGTCGCTGCGGCCACCGTGGGCGCGGCGGCGGCAGCGGCACTGGTCTGGTACGCCGCGAGCCGCCGGCGTTCGGCCCTCGCCTGAACGGAGAGTGGCGGGCGGCGGGCGTGGAAGCCTGGCGCCGCCGCCAACCCCCGGCGACCTCGCGCGTCATGACCGGCGGTCAGCCGGCCTCGTCGCGACCGCTTCCCGGAGGCGGCCCGCACTGCTTGAACGCAAAATCAAACAATTCGGGCCAGGGGTTCACATTGCCCATGGAACAGGAGTACAAAGGACTTAACGGCCCGCGAGACCAAGGACATCCGACGGGATGACCTTCGCAACGTGATGGCCCCACGGACCGGAGCATGCACACCGGGCACCCACGCGACGTCGACCCGTCGATTACGGGCCAGCCGCACCAGGCCAAGGGAGAAAGTTCCCGGCCTGATCGGCAACTCTCGAGGACGCTTGGTAACCCGGCGGCACATGCGAGCGGCGGCACGAGGATTCGTGCCGCCGCGACCCTGTTCCGGACTGTCCGCCGCCGGCGCCCTTCGACCCCGTCAGGCAGCGCCGCGCTGGAGCGCCTCACAGACCGCGGTCGACTCCCGGGCCCCCAGTTCGACGGCCTTGCCGCAGTGTCCGATCCAGGCCGCCATGCCCTCCGGGGTGCCGGAGACATAGCCGTCCAGCGCCGCTCGGTACGCGGCCCGTCCGAGTTCCGCGTGCCCCACTTCGGCGGGGCAGATGGACTTCGGGTCCAGTCCGCTGCCGACCAGCACGATGCGCTCGGCCGCCCGCGCCACCAGCCCGTTGTGCGAGCGGAAAGGACGCAGGGCCAGGATCTCGCCGTGCACCACGGCCGCCTTGACCAGGGCCGGCGCCGCACCGCCGTCGATGATGAGCCGGGACAGGCCGTCGAGCCGTCCGGCGACCTCGTCCGCCTCGGGCAGCGGCAGCTCGACGAGAGGCTCCTCGACGGCCTCGCCCGCCAGCCGGGGGCGCCCGACGTCCTCGCCGTGCCCCGCGGCGGCCACCAGGTGGAGGCGGGCCAGGACCCGCAGGGGAGACTGCCGCCAGATGGAGAGCAGCTGACCCGCCTCGGCGGTGAGCCGCAGCGCGGCGCCCACCACACGGGCCTCGTCGTCGCCACTGAAGTCGGTCCGGCGTCGGACCTCCTCCAGCGCCCAGTCCGCGCCGGCGAGCGCGGCCGAACCGCGCGCTCCACGGAGAGCCGCCTCACCCGTGATCTCGTTGCTGCGGCGGCGCATGATGCGGTGGCCGTACACCCGGTCGACGTACGTGCGGACGGACTCCACGGAGTCGGCCACACCGGGAAGCGAACCCAAGGCCGCGAGCGGGTCGGCGGACGCGCCAGTCGTACTCATGAGTACGACATTACGCGCCCACGCGCGGCCGCACATCGCCCGGCCCGGCGTCCACCAGGGCAAGTGGCCCGGCGGAGCGCTCTTGACCGCACCCCTCGCGACCACACCCACGATGGAGTGGTCATCACCCCGGGATCGACCACGCCGCGCGTGCGACGCACTACGCTAGGTGAACATGAAAATTGCTTTCGTCGGCAAGGGCGGCAGCGGCAAGACGACCCTGTCCTCGCTGTTCGTCCGGCACCTCGCCGCGTCCGGGGCGCCGGTCATCGCCGTGGACGCCGACATCAACCAGCATCTGGGCGCAACGCTCGGCCTGGACGACGCGGAGGCCGCCGCCCTGCCCGCGATGGGGGCGCAGCTGACTCTCATCAAGGACTACCTGCGGGGGGAGAACCCCCGCATCGCCTCGGCCGAGTCGATGATCAAGACCACGCCGCCCGGTGCGGGTTCCCGGCTGCTGCGCGTGCGGGAGGAGAATCCGGTCTACGCGGCCTGCGCCCGTCCGGTCGAACTCGATGCCGGCGCCGTCAACCTGATGGTCACCGGGCCGTTCACGGAGGCCGATCTGGGCGTGTCCTGCTACCACTCCAAGACCGGAGCGGTGGAGATGTGCCTCAATCACATGGTCGACGGGCGCGACGAGTACGTGGTGGTGGACATGACCGCCGGCTCGGACTCCTTCGCCTCCGGAATGTTCACCCGCTTCGACATGACCTTCCTGGTCGCCGAGCCCACCCGCAAGGGTGTCTCGGTCTACCGCCAGTACAAGGAGTACGCCCGGGACTTCGGGGTCGCCCTGAAGGTCGTCGGCAACAAGGTGCAGGGCCTGGACGATCTGGAGTTCCTGCGGGCACAGGTGGGGGACGACCTGCTGGTGACGGTCGGCCACTCGGACTGGGTCCGCGCCATGGAGAAGGGCCGGCCACCGCGTTTCGACCGGCTGGAGACGGAGAACCGCGCGGCCCTGGAGACGCTGCGGACCGCCGCCGACGCGCGGTACGAGGCGCGGGACTGGGAGCGGTACACGCGTCAGATGGTGCACTTCCATCTACGGAACGCGGAGTCGTGGGGAAACGCCCGGACCGGGACCGACCTGGCACGGCAGGTGGATCCCGGCTTCGTGCTGGGCGAGCGGGTGGCCGAACCGGCCTGAACCTTCGCTCGGGGAGCGGCGCGGGGCGCGGCACGGGGTACGGGAACGGTCATCGACGCCGGCCGCCCCGCGCCGGTGCGTCGCCACTGGGGTCGGGGCGGAGGTCAGCCGACCGCCCGTCCCGTGGCATCCGTGGCGGGGGCCAGGAAGCTCTGCCAGCCTTCCCTGGGCGCCTGGCCGACCCCGAGGGTCTGGAGCCTGTCGAGCGTCCCCTGGTCCTGGGCGTCCAGCCAGTCGGCCAGTTGCCGGAAGGAGACGCAGCGCACCTCGGGCTGGGTGCACACCTGCGTGACGACCTCCTCGACGGCCCGCATGTACACGCCGCCGTTCCAGGACTCGAAGTGGTTACCGATGATCAGCGGCGCCCGGTTGCCCTCGTAGGAGCGGCGGAAGCCGGCCAACAGGCCGTCCCGCATCTGGTCGCCCCACTGGGCGTACATGGCGGGGTCACCCTGGGTGCTGGTCCCGGACTGGTTGACCATGAAGTTGTAGTCCATGGAGATCGTCTCGAAGGCGCGGCCGGGCACCGGGACCATGTGCATCGACAGGTCCCACAGACCCTCCTTGCGCTCCGGCCACACCTGTTCCCGGACCCCGCTGGTGTCGTAGCGGAAGCCCAGTTCACGGGCTGCCGCACGGAAGTTCTCCTGCCCTTCCAGGCACGGAGTGCGACCGCCCACCAGTTCCTTGTCGTAGTCGAACGGCAGCGGCTGCCCGTCCTTGAGGCCGGTGTTGCTCTTCCAGGTCTTGACGAAGCCCTTGGCCTGGGCGATCTCGCTCTTCCACTGCTCGACCGACCAGTCGCCGACACCGCCGCTCCCGCAGAAGTGGCCGTTGAAGTGGGTCCCGATCTCGTTGCCCTCCAGCCACGCCTGGCGCAGCTGCTCGACAGTCGCGGCCACCCCCTCGACGTCGTTGAAGCCGATGTCCGAACTGCCGGAGGAGCGTCCCGGGGGCTGATAAAGGAAACGTTTCTCCTCGGGCAGCATGTACACGCCGCTGAGGAAGTAGGTCATGGTCGCGTTGTTCGCGCCCGCCACCTTGCGGAAGTGGGAGAACAGTCGCTGCCCGTCCTCACCCGCGCCGTCCCACGAGAAGACGACGAACTGCGGCGGGCGCTGCCCGGGCCGAAGCCGTTCGGGCTTGAGCAGATGGGGCTGGGCGCCCGTGTAGGCGGTGGACCCGTCCCCGATGAGCCGGACGGCCCGCGGAGCACTCCTCGGCTCGGACTTCTCGGCGCCGGCCTGCCCCTGGGCACCCGCCGCGCCACCGGCCGCCCCTCCACACCCCGCGAGCGTGGCGGCGCAGGCCGCCGCCACCGCGATCACGGCGATGCCTCTCCGGTTGGCGGTCATCTCCCGCCCCACCTTCTTCCTTCGCTCAGACCGAACGCCTACTGAGGCGCTCCCCGGTGGACCGCCGGGAGCCCGGCGGGGCCGCCAAGCTCCCACGTCACCGCGAAGGGATTTGTATGACAAGCCGATGAAAAGATTGCTTCACTCATTGGGATGACTTATCGGTCCATTTGCCCGTTTTCTCCGTACGATCCCTTTACCCAGCATTACTGTCCATTTACTGAGTGTTGGCGTACGCCGTGATCGCGCGGCACCGTTCCCGCGGTCGTGTCGATCGTTCGCGCGACCGCGCCGTCCCGGAGGAGAAACGGGAAACATGTCTGCCTGTCCCCCCCACCGCGCCGAGGCCCACAAGGCCGGGCGCATCCACCGCCCCCACAGTCCACCGCCCGGGCGACCCCGCCGATTCCGGATCGCCCCCGCCGACCTCTCCGCCTCGGTCACGGTGTTCCTGATCTCGCTGCCCCTCTCCCTGGGCATCGCTCTGGCCACCGGGGCGCCGCTCCAGGCCGGGCTGGTCGCCGCCGCCGTGGGCAGTCTCGTCGCCGGACGCCTCGGCGGCGCCCCGCTCACCGTCAGCGGGCCCACCGCGGGCCTGACCGTGGTCACCGCTGACCTGATCCAGCAGTACGGATGGCGCACCACCTGCGCCGTCACCATCCTCGCCGGTGTGACCCAAGTGGCCCTCGGCTGGCTCCGGGTCGCCCGCACCGCCCTGGCCGTCAGCCCCGCCATCGTGCACGGCATGCTGGCCGGCATCGGCGTCACCATCGCCGTGGCCCAGCTCCACATCGTCCTCGGGGGCACACCGCAGAGTTCGGTCCTCGACAACCTCCGCGCGCTGCCCGCCCAGCTCGCGGACCTGCACCCGGGCGCCCTCGCGGTCAGTGCCCTCACCCTGGTGGTGCTCCTAGGCTGGTCCCGGGTCCCCGGCCGGGCGGGGCGGATCCTGCGCTTCGTCCCCGCGGCCCTCGCCGCCATGCTGACCGCCACCGCCGTCGCGCTGGCCATGGGGCTGCGCCTGCCCCGGGTCGACCTGCCCTCCTGGTCCAACCACGCCCTGGCAGGCTTCCCCGAGGGTCCCGCGCTGCCACTGGCCGCGGCGGTGCTCACCATCACCCTGGTCGGCGGGGTGGAAACCCTGCTCTCCGCGGTGGCCGTGGACAAGATCGCCGCCACCCGGGGCGGGGCGCCGGTGCCCCGGGCCGACCTCGACCGGGAACTGCGCGGCCAGGGCTTCGCCAACATGGCCTCCGGAACGCTCGGCGGACTCCCCGTCACCGGCGTGGCGGTACGCAGCTCGGCCAACGCCCGCTCCGGCGCCGTCAGCCGCAACTCGGCCATGCTGCACAGCCTGTGGATCGCCGCCGCGGCGTTGCTGCTGGTGCCGGCGCTGGAGCTGATCCCGCTCGCCGCGCTCGCGGCGCTGGTGATGGCGATCGGCATCCAGATGGTCTCCCTCCACCACATCCGCACGGTCAACCGCCACCGCGAGGCGCTGGTCTACGCGGTCACGGCCGTCGCGGTCACCTTCCTCGGAGTCCTGGAAGGCGTGGGCGTCGGCGTGGCCGCCGCGGTCGCGGTCGCGCTTCACCGGCTCACCCACACCCGGATCACCCACGAGGTGAGCGGCGGCGTCCACCACGTCCACGTCCGCGGACAGCTCACCTTCCTCGCCGTGCCCCGGCTCAGCCGGGCCCTCCACCTGGTCCCGGAAGGCGCCGACGCCGTCGTGGAGCTGCACGGCTCCTTCGTCGACCATGCCGCGTACGAGTCGCTGGAGGACTGGCGCAACACCCATGTGGCGCACGGCGGTTCCGTCCGCCTCACCGGGCTGCGCGCCGGTCTGGCGACGACCGACGCCACCCCGGCCAAGTCCGCCCCGGCCGGCACCGCCGCCATCGACGACACCCCCGCTCCGGGTGCCGACCCGGCCGGAAGCCCCTCCACTTCCCACAAGGCCCCGAGCGCCGTCCACGCGGCCCGTGAGGCCCACGAGGCCCACGAGGCCGGTCACGGATCCGGCGCCGGTGGCGTCCGCGAGACCGGCGACGCTCCTGAGCCGCCCCCCAGCGACCATGAGCTGGTGCGCGGCATCAGTGCCTTCCAGCGGGACACCGCGCCCCTGGTCCGCAGAAGGCTCGCGCGGCTGGCCCGGGAGGGACAGCGACCCGCGCAGCTGTTCCTCACCTGTGCCGACTCCAGGCTGGTGACCTCGATGATCACGAGCAGTCGCCCCGGTGACCTCTTCGTCGTCCGCAACGTGGGCAACCTGGTACCGCCACCCGGTGAGGATCCCGGCGACGATTCGGTGGCCGCCGCCATCGAGTACGCGGTGGACGTCCTGCGGGTCCGTTCCATCACGGTCTGCGGCCACTCGGGCTGTGGCGCCATGCAGGCGCTGATCGACTCGGAGCCCGGCAGTGACGGGACGCCGCTCCAGCGCTGGCTCCGCCACGGTCTGCCGAGCCTGCGCCGCATGACCTCCGGCTCCCACCGACCGGCCCGACTGGCCTCACGGGAGCCCGCAGACGCGGTGGAGCTCCTCTGCCTCACCAACGTCGCCCAGCAACTCGAGCACCTCATGGCCCACGAGTCCGTCGCCCGAGCCGTCGAGCAGGGCCGGCTGGAGCTGACCGGCATGTACTTCCATGTCGGCGAGGCGCAGGCCTACCTCCTCACCGAAGCCCCGGAGACGCCCGTCTTCGCACACGTCCGAGAGACGGAGGCGGACCTGACCGGTGCGAGCTGACCGACGCGTCTCCCGCACCGCCGTCCGGTAACCGTCCGACACCCGTCGCGCACCTTGTCCGGGTGCGCGGCTCCCGGCAGGGACCGCGCGCCCGGCAGGCTCCGCCACTCCGCAGACTCCACCACCCGTCAGTCCGCCCGCCGCCGCCCCGGCCACCCGTCACCGCCACCACACCCCGCACCCACGACCCGCCGGCTCCCGCAGAACGGTGCTCACGCCACGCCGTGCCCCGGGGGTAGACATTCCCGCCCGGGGGTAGTGCGTACTGCGCGACGCGGGTGGGCCCGCGGCCGCCGGCCACCGGTCGACCGGTGCCTCACGTCCTTCGGGCGTCGAACAGCACTGAACTCCTCCGCCCGGCCGTACGTGACAACGGATGACCGATCCGCGCAAGCCATCCGCGAATCCCGAGGTCGCAGCCACAGAAGAACCCGCACAGGTCTACACCAATTTCCTGGCGACCCTTGTCAGCACTCCCTCCGGTCTGATGAGCTGTGGCTTGGGACACAGCGGACACCCTTCGAAAGGGAGATGTCGTGAGCAACGAAAGCCTGGCCAACCTGCTCAAAGAGGAACGCAGGTTCGCACCCCCCGCCGACCTGGCCGCCGCGGCCAACGTGACGGCGGAGGCGTATGAGCAGGCCAAGGCTGACAGGCTCGGTTTCTGGGCCGAGCAGGCCCGCCGCCTGACCTGGGACACCGAGCCGAACGAGACGCTCGACTGGTCGAACCCGCCGTTCGCCAAGTGGTTCCAGGACGGCAGGCTCAACGTCGCCCACAACTGCGTGGACCGTCATGTGGAGGCCGGCAACGGCGACCGGGTGGCCATCCACTTCGAGGGCGAGCCCGGCGACACCCGCGCCATCACCTACGCCGAGCTCAAGGACGAGGTGTCCCGCGCCGCCAACGCGCTTCTGGAACTGGGTGTCCGCCAGGGCGACCGGGTCGCCGTCTACATGCCGATGATCCCGGAGACGGCCGTCGCGATGCTGGCCTGCGCCCGCATCGGCGCCGCGCACTCCGTGGTCTTCGGCGGCTTCTCCGCCGACGCGCTGGCCACCCGCATCAAGGACGCCGACGCCAAGGTGGTCATCACCGCCGACGGCGGCTGGCGCCGCGGCAAGCCGTCCGCGCTCAAGCCTGCCGTGGACGAGGCGCTCACCAAGGTCGACGGCGTGGAGCACGTGCTCGTGGTCCGCCGTACGGCCCAGGAGGTCGAGTGGACCGACGGCCGGGACGTCTGGTGGCACGAGATCACCGAGCGCCAGTCGGCCGAGCACACCCCGGAGGCGTTCGAGGCCGAGCAGCCCCTCTTCATCCTGTACACCTCGGGCACCACGGGTAAGCCGAAGGGCATCCTGCACACCTCCGGCGGCTACCTCACCCAGGTCGCGTACACGCACCACGCCGTCTTCGACCTCAAGCCGGAGACCGACGTCTACTGGTGCACCGCCGACGTCGGCTGGGTCACCGGGCACTCGTACATCGTCTACGGCCCGCTGGCCAACGGCGCGACCCAGGTCATGTACGAAGGAACCCCGGACACCCCGCACCAGGGCCGCTTCTGGGAGATCGTCCAGAAGTACGGCGTGACCATTCTCTACACGGCGCCCACCGTCATCCGGATGTTCATGAAGTGGGGCGACGACATCCCGGCCAAGTTCGACCTGAGCTCGCTCCGGGTGCTCGGGTCGGTCGGCGAGCCGATCAACCCCGAGGCGTGGATCTGGTACCGCGACCGCATCGGCGCGGGCTCCAGGCCGGTCGTGGACACCTGGTGGCAGACGGAGACCGGCGCGATCATGATCTCGCCGCTTCCGGGTGTGACGGAGACCAAGCCGGGCTCCGCGCAGGTGCCGCTGCCCGGCATCGCCGCCACCGTGGTGGACGACGAGGGCAACGAGGTGCCGAACGGCGGCGGTGGCTACCTGGTCCTCACCGAGCCGTGGCCGTCGATGCTGCGCACCATCTGGGGCGACGACCAGCGGTTCATCGACACCTACTGGTCCCGCTTCCAGGGCAAGTACTTCGCCGGCGACGGCGCCAAGAAGGACGACGACGGCGACATCTGGCTGCTCGGCCGGGTGGACGACGTGATGCTGGTGTCCGGCCACAACATCTCGACCACCGAGGTCGAGTCGGCGCTGGTCTCGCACCCGAGCGTCGCCGAGGCCGCCGTGGTCGGCGCGGCGGACGAGACGACCGGTCAGGCCATCGTCGCGTTCGTCATCCTGCGCGGCAGCGCCTCCGAGGACGAGAACCTGGTCGACGAGCTGCGGGCCCATGTGGGCACCACGCTCGGCCCGATCGCCAAGCCCAAGCGGATACTGCCGGTGGCGGAGCTGCCCAAGACCCGCTCCGGCAAGATCATGCGGCGCCTGCTGCGGGACGTGGCGGAGAACCGTGCTCTCGGTGACGTCACCACCCTCACCGACGCCGGGGTCATGGATCTGATCCAGGCCAAGCTGCCGTCCGCGCAGAGCGACACCGAGTGACCGGCACGCCGGACGGCGGACCGATCGGCTGATCAGCTGATCAGCTTCGAGCGGGTCGGACCTCCCCTGAGCCCGAGGCACGGAACCGGAACCGAACGGGGCCGGCGCCAGTACCGGGACGTCAGGGGGCGTTCGGCCCGCTCTGCCGTTCCCCGAGCACATTGGGTAGGCTCATCATCGTGTCTTCCGTTTCCGCGCCCTCCGCGTGGTGACCCAGGGAGACCTCAGGTGCGCCGGGAAGTCTGGTCGGCATGTGTACGCGCATGCCCCGACCACCCCGGAGGGCGCCGTCATGGCGAAGCCCGAGCACGACCCCGAGCTGACGATCACCGAGGCCGAGGACACCCGGCCCCCCCAGGCATTCCGTCGCGTCTCCCTGCGGGAGCGCGGCTTCCTGGCGGACGCCCTGCGCACCGAGACGGTCGGCGGTGTGCTCCTCCTGTTCGCCGCGATCGCCGCGCTGCTCTGGGCGAATCTCCCTGGCCTCGGCGACAGCTACGAGACCTTCAGTGACATCCACCTCGGTCCGTCCGCCCTCGGTCTCGACCTGTCGATCGAGCACTGGGCGTCGGAAGGCCTGCTGGCGATCTTCTTCTTCGTGGCCGGCATCGAGCTCAAGCGCGAGCTGGTGGCGGGCGACCTGAAGGATCCGCGGGCGGCGGCGCTGCCGGTGATCGCCGCCGTGTGCGGCATGGTCGCGCCCGCGCTGGTCTATCTCTCGGTCAACGGGGCGGGCGGCGGTTCCCTGGCCGGCTGGGCCGTACCGACCGCCACCGACATCGCCTTCGCGCTGGCCGTCCTCGCGGTGATCGGCACCTCGCTGCCCTCGGCGCTGCGGGCCTTCCTGCTGACGCTCGCGGTGGTGGACGACCTGCTGGCCATCGTGATCATCGCGATCTTCTTCACCCACCACCTGAACTTCGCCGCGCTCGGCGGCGCGGTGGCGGGTCTGGTCGTCTTCTGGCTGCTGCTGCGCAAGGGCGTGCGCGGCTGGTGGGTCTACGTTCCGCTGGGGCTGGTGATCTGGGCGCTGATGTACAACAGCGGCGTCCACGCGACGATCGCCGGCGTCGCGATGGGTCTGATGCTGCGCTGCACCCGTCGTGAGGGCGAGGACGAGTCGCCGGGCGAGCGCATCGAGCACCAGGTCCGGCCGCTCTCGGCGGGTCTGGCCGTGCCGCTGTTCGCTCTGCTCGCCGCGGGTGTGCCGGTGGCCGGCGGGGACCTGGCCGCGGTGTTCACCCAGCCGGAGACGCTGGGAGTGACGCTGGGCCTGGTGGTCGGCAAGACGCTCGGCATCTTCGGCGGGACCTGGCTGACGGCCCGCTTCACCCGTGCCTCGCTCAGCGACGACCTCGCCTGGGCCGACGTCTTCGCGCTCGCGACGCTGGCGGGCATCGGCTTCACGGTGTCCCTGCTGATCGGTGAGCTGGCGTTCGAGGACGACCCCGCACTCAGCGAGCAGGTGAAGGCCGCGGTGCTGGTCGGTTCGCTGCTCGCCACGCTGCTGGCGGCGGTGCTGCTGAAGCTGCGCAACACCACGTACCGGCGGATGACCGAGGCGGAGGAGCGGGACGAGGACCAGGACGGGATCCCGGACGTCTACACCCAGGACGACCCGGAGTACCACCTGCGGATGGCGGAGATCCTCGAGCGCAAGGCAGCCGAGCACCGGCGGCGGGCCGAGGCCACGTCCGCCGACCGCGGCGAGTAGGACCGGCCGCGCACCGTCCCGGACGTGTCCGTCTCCGACGCGGGCGTGAGGGCCACCTGGCACGGGAGTGAGGGGCATTCGGGCGCGGGCGTGGAGGGCACCTGGACGCGGGCGTGGGCACCCGCGGCGCGCCTCCGCAGCGGCTCTCCGATGACTCTCCTTCAGGTCTTCTCCCGGCCCCCACGTACGCCCGGGGCGATCGGGGGTACCTCTACTACCGGCCGGTGCGCGCAAGGTTCGTGCGGGTCCGGCATGATCTGACTGGACGGTACAGAACTCGGCAGGAAAGGGAGTACGCGATGAGCGCACCCGACGGCAACCCGGTCGGCTCCGAACGCAGCATGGGTCAGCTGTTCGCCACGGCGTCGACCGAGATGTCCGCTCTGGTCCAGGACCAGATCGCGTACGCGAGGGCGCTGCTCAAGCAGGACGTCAAGCGTGGCGCGACGGGGTCCGCCCTGTTCACCGCGGCGCTCGCCCTGCTGGTGTTCTCGCTGCCGATGCTCAGCTTCGCCCTGGCCTACGGTTTCCACGCCTGGACCGGATGGAACCTGGCGTGGTGCTTCCTCCTCTCCTTCGGCGTCTCCGTGATCGTCGCGCTGCTCCTGGCAGCGATCGGGACGGTGTTCGTGAAGAAGGCGAAGAAGAGCCGCGCCCCGCAGCAGGTGAGCGCCGAGGTGAAGCGGACCGCGGAGGTGCTGCAGAACGCCAAGCCTCACCCGCGTCCGGCCGTGGTGCCCGTCGACCCCTACGCGAAGCAGCTCGACTCTGTGGCACGCTCGACGTCATGACCGACCCAGCCACTCCCCCGGCCCAGCCCGCCTCGGCGGTACGGATCGACGAACTGCCCGACGGCAGGAAGGTGATCCACCGCGACGTCGCCGCGAACGGTGCCCGCTTCCACATCGCCGAGCTGGGCGACGGTCCGCTGGTGCTGCTGCTGCACGGCTTCCCCCAGTTCTGGTGGACCTGGCGGCACCAGATGGGCGCCCTGGCCGACGCGGGCTTCCGGGCCGTGGCGATGGACCTGCGGGGTGTCGGCGGAAGCGACCGGACGCCCCGTGGCTACGACCCCGCCAACCTGGCGCTGGACATCACCGGCGTCGTCCGCTCGCTGGGCGAGCCGGACGCCGCCCTGGTCGGCCACGACCTGGGCGGCTACCTGGCGTGGACGGCGGCGGCGATGCGGCCGAAGCTGGTGCGCCGGCTGGTGGTCGCCTCCATGTCCCACCCGCGCCGGTGGCGGTCGTCGATGCTCTCGGACTTCCGGCAGACCTCCGCCGGGTCGCACATCTGGGGGTTCCAGCGGCCCTGGGTCCCGGAGCGGCAGCTCACGGCCGACGACGGGGAACTGGTCGGCCGCCTGATCCGCGAGTGGTCGGGGCCCGGTGGTGGACCGGACGACGAGGCCGTCGAGGTGTACCGGCGGGCCATGTGCATCCCCTCCACGGCCCACTGCGCGGTCGAGCCGTACCGGTGGATGGTGCGGTCCCTGCTGCGTCCCGACGGCCTTCAGTTCAACCGGCGGATGAGGCGCCCGGTGCGGGTGCCGACGCTGCACCTGCACGGATCCCTGGACCCGGTGATGCGGACCCGCACCGCGGCGGGGTCCGGGGAGTACGTGGAGGCCCCCTACCGGTGGCGGCTCTTCGACGGCCTGGGCCACTTCCCGCACGAGGAGGACCCCGCGGCCTTCTCCGCGGAGCTGGTGAACTGGCTGAAGGACCCCGAGCCGGACCGCTGAGGGCTCACAGGCGCACTCCGGCGCGCACGGGCCGTTCGCGCGCCCCCCTGCCGGGAGGGTGTCCGAGCTGGTGAGTGACCGTTATCCGGACCGGGACGCCTTTCCTACGAACATCCCATGCCTGCCGCATAGGCCAATTGGGGACCTTCGACGTGGTTATCGACCTTGGGCCAGGGGCACACGTCGGGGTATGGGCTGGACGTACGACTTCAGTGACGCAGCACGTGAACGCCGTTCGGCCGGTGGGCCGGGCGGCCGCCGCCGTGGCGCTCCGCATCCACCGGCGACCGAGCTCGGTGTGGGCATCGGCGGCATACTGCGCCGCCGGGCCCGCTGGGTCTCCGTGCGCCTGCGTCAGCAGCGCCCCTGACCCCCTTATCGGCGCCGCCCGGCGCACGACCTCCCGGAACGGGAGGTTCCGCGCGCCGGGCGCTCATCTTCCTCACCGGCCGCCACCCTGCGGCGCGGCTCCGTCGTCACAGTGCGCACTGGTCGGTGTCGACCTGCTGGGTGGCGGTGCGGCCCCGGTCGATGTCCGAGCGGATCTCGTCCACGGTCAGCGCGTAACCGGTGTCGGGGTCGTCGAGCGACTTGGCGAAGATGACTCCGACGACCTCGCCCCGCGTGGTGAGGAGCGGTCCGCCCGAGTTGCCCTGGCGAACCGTCGTGTAGAGGGAGTAGACGTCGCGCTGCACGGTGGAGCGGCGGTAGATGTCGGGCCCGTTGGCCGGGATCTGGCCGCGTACACGAGCCGCGCGCACGTCGTAGCCGCCGTTCTCCGGGAAGCCGGCGACGATGGCGCCGTCCCCGCTCTCCGCCTGCGCGTCGGCGAACCGCAGCGGGTCGGCCGGCAGGCCGGGGACGTCGAGGACGGCGATGTCGCGCTGCCAGTCGTAGAGCACCACGGTGGCGTCGTAGCGGCGGCCCTCGCCGCCGATCTGCACGGTCGGCTCGTCCACCCCGCCGACCACGTGCGCGTTGGTCATCACGCGTTGCCCGGCGAAGACGAAGCCGGTGCCCTCCAGCACCTTGCTGCAGCCGGTCGCGGTGCCCATGACCTTGACGATGGACCGCTTGGCCCGCACCGCCACGTCGCTGTTGACGAGCGCCGCGTCCGGCGGGTCGACCTCGCGGATCGGCTCGTTGGCGAAGGGGCTGAAGACCTGCGGGAAGCCGTTCTGGGCGAGCACCGAGGAGAAGTCGGCGAACCAGGTGTCGGCCTGCTCGGGCAGGGTCTGGGAGACGCCGTGGAGCACCTGCGAGGAGCGGACCTGCTTGCCGACCGTCGGCAGTGTCGTGCCGGCCAGTGCCGAGCCGATCAGCCAGGCCACCAGCAGCATCGCCACCACGTTGACCAGCGCACCGCCGGTCGCGTCGAGCGCGCGGGCGGGCGACCAGGTGATGCGGCGGCGCAGCTTGCCGCCCCAGTGGGTGGTCAGCGCCTGGCCGACGGAGGCGCAGACGATCACCACGATCACCGCGACCACCGCCGCGACTGTGCTGACCTCGGAGTTCTCGGTGAGGGCGTCCCAGATGACCGGGAGCAGGTAGACGGCGATCAGGCCACCACCGAGGAAGCCGATCACCGACAGGATGCCCACCACGAAGCCCTGGCGGTATCCGACCACCGCGAACCAGGCGGCGGCGATCAGCAAAAGAATGTCCAGCACGTTCACCGCTTCACGCCTCGCCTCGTCCTCTTCCGGCCGCGCCACGCTCGCCGGGGCACCACGTCATCCCTTTCCCGTCGGAGCCACGGTCATGACCTCCGGTCGAGGGTCACCTCGCGGGCGCGGTCCCAGGGCAGCTCCCAGCCGGCGAAGTGCAGCAGGCGGTCGATGATCCCGGCGGTGAATCCCCAGACGAGGGCGGACCGCACCAGGAAGGCCGGGCCGCGGTAGCCGCTGGGGTGCACCGCGACGGCCCGGTTCCCGGCGTCGGTGAGTTCGGCGACGGGGACGCTGAACACCCGGGCCGTCTCCGCCGGGTCGACCACACGGACGGGGCTGGGCTCACGCCACCACGCCAGGACGGGGGTGACGACGAAGCCGCTGACCGGGATGTAGAGCTTGGGCAGCGCGCCGAAGAGCTGGACGCCTGCCGGGTCGAGGCCCGTCTCCTCCTCGGCCTCGCGCAGCGCGGCGCGCAGCGGGCCGTCGGTGTGCGGGTCGCCGTCCTCCGGGTCGAGGGAGCCGCCCGGGAAGGACGGCTGGCCCGCGTGCGAACGCAGCGAACCGGACCGCTCGGTCAGCAGGATCTCCGGCCCCTCCTCGCCCTCGCCGAACAGGACCAGCACGGCGGACTGGCGGCCACCGCCGTCCGCAGGGGGCAGGAAGCGGCTCAGCTGACGTGGCTCGACCGTCTCCGCGGCGCGGGCCACCGGGTCGAGCCAGGTGGGCA
>NZ_JACADT010000320.1:0-5731 GCF_013421635.1 Streptomyces sp. UH6
CAGCAAGGCCTTGGGACGGCCCCCGAGCCGCCGCCCGCCGCCCGCCGCGAGCAGCAGGCCGGCGACCTCGGTGGGGGTGTCGTGGCCGGAGTGAGTTCCTGTCATGGGTACTGCATACCTGACCTGCGCGAACGACGTCACCGCCCTGTGGACGACCGGCAGTTTCGTTGCCGGGAGTGAACCCTATGGGTGGAATTTGTCTCCTTGGAGTGGCGCGACGGCTGCGGGGTGGCGTTTACTGGCTGCCCCGCGTTTCTCGGCGCCCGACCAGCGCCGTGTGCGGGAGGGGTTGCGCATGAGGGAGCGCAGGATCTGCGAGCCGGCTCGTGCCCCTAGTTCCCAGGGGAGTCGACGTGCGACACACGATGCCCGGCCGACGACGTAAGGGGGAGTGCGGTGTTGCGGAGCTTGGAGCGTCCGCCGGCCGAAGGCCGGGGGGAGGACCCGCGGGTGGCGGGGCTGAAGAGTGCCGTGGCGCGGCTGCGGCGTGAACTGGCCGCCTACCGGTCGGAGTTCACCGACCGGGCGGTGGCGGAGGAGGAGATCGCGGGTCTCGCCGCACTCGCGGCCGAGGGATCGCCCGATCCGGCCCGGCTGCGGCGCTCGCTGCTGCTGATCGCCGGGGCGGTCGGTTCGGTCTCCGCGCTCGCCGGAGGCATGGGCGAGGTCCGCCGGGCGGTGGAGCAGTTCGACTCCCCGACGCCGGCGGTCTGAAGGGGTGCGATGAAGGGGTGCGATGACGGGGTGCGGTGACGGGGTGCGGTGACGGGGGTCCTCCGACGGGGGCGTGCGGCGTTCGGCTCCCCGGCCACCGTGGCCGGGGAGCCGAACGCCGCACGCACGTCACAGGGCGGCGGCCCCTCGGAGCGTCTCGCCCAGCTCGGCCGCGACCTCGCGCAGCACCGGCACGATCCGTGCCGTCGCCTCGTCGGTGACCCGTCCGGCGGGCCCCGACACCGAGAGCGCCGCCCGGGTCGGCGACCCCGGCACGGCCACGGCCAGGCAGCGGACGCCCACCTCCTGCTCGTTGTCGTCCACCGCGTAACCCGCCCGCCGGACCTCCTCCAGCGCCGCCAGGAACACGTCCGGGCTGGTGATGGTCCGGTCCGTCGCGGCCGGCATCCCGGTACGGGCGAGCAGCGCCCGCACCTCCTCCGGCGAGGAGTCCGCCAGCAGTGCCTTGCCGACCCCGGTGGAGTGCGGCAGCACCCGGCGTCCGACCTCGGTGAACATCCGCATGGAGTGCTTCGACGGCACCTGCGCCACGTACACCGCCTCGTCGCCGTCCAGCAGCGCCATGTTGGCGGTCTCGCCGGTCTCCTCGACCAGCCGGGCCAGGTAGGGGCGGGCCCACGACCCGAGCAACCGGGAGGCGGACTCGCCGAGCCTGATCAGCCGCGGCCCGAGCGCGTAGCGGCGGGTCGGCTGCTGGCGGGCGTAACCGCAGGCGACCAGCGTGCGCATCAGCCGGTGGATGGTCGGCAGCGGCAGTCCGCTGCCCGCCGCCAGTTCGCTCAGCCCGACCTCGCCGCCCGCGTCCGCCATCCGCTCGAGCAGGTCGAACGCGCGCTCCAGGGACTGGACCGATCCACTCGGGGAGCTGGACGTCGGCACGGGCATGGTCCTTTCGGCGGGTGCGGGAACGGGGGAAGCGTATCCGCAACGGCAGCGGCGCGGTCCGGCCCGGTCGCTCCCGGCCCACCGCGGCCCAGCACGGCTCCCCCTGGCCGCTCTTGACGCGGCGGAGCCCCGGGAGGAATCCTTCAACAAATCGTTGAAGCCGGCGTCGCGTCGCGCGGAGCGTGGAGCGGAGCGTGAAGAGGAGGGCCGTCCTCGTGCCCGATGCAGAGCCGCCCGAGAACCGGACGTCCGGGAGCGAGTCGTCCGGGACCGAGCTGGTGGTGCGCTCCACCCGCGTGGTCACACCCGAGGGGATCCGCGCCGCCCAGGTCCACGTCCGCGGCCAAGTGATCACCGCGGTCCTCGCCCACGACGCCCCCGTCCCACCGGGGGCCCTCCTCGAGGACGTCGGGGACCTGGCGGTGCTGCCCGGTCTGGTGGACACCCACGTCCATGTCAACGACCCCGGCCGGGCGCACTGGGAGGGCTTCCGGTCCGCCACCCGGGCCGCCGCGGCCGGCGGCGTCACCACGCTGATCGACATGCCGCTCAACTCCCTCCCGCCCACCACCACACCGCACCACCTCGAGATCAAGCGCGAGGCGGCACGGGGCCGCGTCCACGTGGACGTCGGCTTCTGGGGCGGCGCCGTCCCGGACAACACCGGACGGCTCCGCCCGCTCCACGAGGCCGGGGTCTTCGGCTTCAAGGCCTTCCTCTCACCCTCCGGCGTCGAGGAGTTCCCGGAACTGGACCGCGGACGGCTGGCCCGTGCCATGGCGGCGATCGCCGCCTTCGACGGCCTGCTGATCGTGCACGCCGAGGACCCCCACCGCCTTGCCGAGGCTCCGCAGCGCGGCGGTCCCCGGTACGCCGACTTCCTCGCCTCCCGGCCCCGGCACGCCGAGGACGGGGCGATCGCCCAGGTCCTGGAGCTGGCGCGCGAGACCCGGGCCCGGGTGCACATCCTGCACCTCTCCTCTTCCGACGCCCTGCCGCTGATCGCCGCGGCCCGTGCCGACGGCGTGCGGGTCACCGTGGAGACCTGCCCCCACTACCTCACCCTCACCGCCGAGGAAGTCCCCGACGGGGCCAGCGAGTTCAAGTGCTGCCCGCCGATCCGCGAGGCGGCCAACCAGGACCTGCTGTGGAAGGGTTTGGCCGACGGGACCGTCGACTGCGTGGTCACGGACCACTCGCCGTCCACCGCGGACCTCAAGACCACGGACTTCGCCACCGCGTGGGGCGGCATCTCCGGCCTCCAGCTCAGTCTGTCCGCCGTGTGGACCGAGGCACGGCGCCGCGGGCACGGCCTGGGGGACGTGGTGCGCTGGATGTCCGCCCACACCGCCGCCCTCGCCGGGCTGGACCGCAAGGGCGCCGTCGCCGCCGGACGCGACGCCGACCTCGTGGCACTCGACCCCGACGCGTCGTTCACCGTCGACGCGGCCGGACTCCAGCACCGCAACCCGGTCACCGCGTACGCCGGCCGCACCCTCCAGGGCGTCGTCCGCGCCACCTGGCTGCGCGGGCGGAGGATCTACCTGGACGGCACGTTCACCGAACCCGCCGGACGCCTGCTGCGCCACCGGCCCACCAACGAAAGGCAGGACACCTCCCCGTGACGGTGATCCCCCGCTTCACCGGCCCCGCCGAGCCCTACCGCGGCGGCGACCCGTACGCCGACCACCGCTCGGCCGAGTTCCCCTTCGCCGTCCTCCCCGACCTGGCCGACCGGCGGCTCGGCGGGGCGGTGATCGCCGCCAACGACGAGTTCTTCGCCCCCCGGGAGAACCTGCTCCTGCCGGGCCGGCCCGCGTTCGAGGCGGAGACCTTCGGCCACAAGGGCAAGGTCATGGACGGCTGGGAGACCCGTCGGCGGCGTGGTGCGTCGGCCGCCGAGCCGTGGCCGGCCGCCGACGACCACGACTGGGCGCTGGTGCGCCTGGGCGCCCCCGGCGTGGTCCGCGGCGTCGTCGTGGACACCGCGCACTTCCGGGGCAACCACCCGCAGGAGATCTCCGTCGAGGGCGCCGATGTGCCCGGCACCCCCTCCCCGCAGGAACTGCTCGCCGACGACGTGAAATGGACGCCGCTGGTGCCGCGCACCCCGGTCGGCGGTCACGCGGCCAACGGCTTCGCGGTGGGCGTGGAGCTGCGGTCCACCCACCTGAGGCTCCGTCAGTACCCCGACGGCGGCATCGCCCGGCTGAGGGTGCACGGCGAGGTCGTCCCCGACCCCGAGTGGCTGACCGCCCTCGGCGTCCTCGACGTCGTCGCGCTCGCCAACGGCGGAGCGGTCGAGGACGTCTCGGACCGCTTCTACTCACCGGCCGTCCACACCATCCTGCCCGGACGGTCGGCGCGGATGGACGAGGGCTGGGAGACCCGACGCCGGCGCGACCGGGGCCACGACCGGATCGACTACCGGCTCACCGCGCAGGCGTCCGTCCGCGCCGTCGAGATCGACACCGCCTGTCTCAAGGGCAACAGCGCGGGCTGGGCGTCCGTCTCCCTGCGCGACGACGCCGGCGGGCTCGGCGGTTCCTGGACCGAGATCGTCCCGCCCACCCGCCTGCAGCCCGACACCAACCACCGCTTCGTCCTGCCCGCCCCGGTGACCGGCACGCACGCCCGTCTCGACGTGCACCCCGACGGTGGGATCTCCCGTCTGCGCCTCCACGGCACCCTCACCCCGGAGGGAACCCGGGCCCTCACCGACCGCCTGCGCGAACTGGGCGGCTGACGCCCCGGAACCTCCGCCACGCGGGTTCCGTGCCGCCCGTCGCCCGTCGCCCGTCGCCCGTCGCCCGCCACCCGCGACCCCGGCCCGGCGACCGCTCACTCCGCCCGCCGCCCGGCGGGGCACGGAAGCCCGCGGGCGGCACGGAACCCCACGGCCGTCCCGTCCGTTGACCGGTCGGGGACGCGGGGCGTCCGGCCCGGGGCGGAGAGGGGATCCGAGATGGCGGACCTGGTCGACCTGCGGCGGTACGGCGAGCAGTTCCGTGCCGACCCGCATCCGGTGTACGAGGAGCTGCGGCGCCAAGGGCCGGTGCACCGGGTGCTGCTGCCCGCGCCGGAGGAGTACGAGACCTGGCTGATCGTGGGCCACCAGGAGGCGCGTGCCGCGCTCGGCGACCCGCGGCTGGCCAAGGACCCCGCGAAGCTGGGCATGACCGGCCTCGACGAGGACCCTATCGGCAGACACCTGCTCTTCGCCGACCCGCCGCGGCACACCCGGTTGCGGCACCTGGTCTCCAAGGCGTTCACGCCGCGCCGGGTCGAGGCGCTGGAGCCGCGCGTCCAGGAGATCACCGACGAACTCCTCGACCGGATGCTCCCCGCGGGCCACGCGGACCTGGTGGAGTCACTGTCCTACCCGCTGCCCATGGCCGTGATCTGCGAGCTCCTCGGCGTCCCCGAGGGCGACCGCGCCGACTTCCGCAGCGTGTCCACCGACGCCGTGGCGCCGGCCACCGAGGCCGACGGGCGCAAGGCCGCCGGGATCTTCGCCGAATTCCTGACCGGACTCGTCGAGGACAAGCGGTGCGCCGGTCCCGGCGACGACCTGCTGAGCGATCTGATCCGCGTCTCCACCGAGGACGGCGACCGCCTCTCCTCCGGCGAACTCACCGCCATGGCCTTCCTGCTGCTGCTCGCCGGCCACGAGACCACGGTCAACCTGATCACCAGCGGGGTCCACGCACTGCTCACGCACCCCGGGCAACTGGCCCTGCTCCGGTCGGACATGTCACTCCTCGGGGGAGCGGTCGAGGAGACCCTCCGCCACGAGGGGCCGGTGGAGACGGCCACCTTCCGCTTCGCCGCCGAACCGCTGGAGGTGGGCGGAGTACGCATCGCGCGGGGCGAACAGGTGCTGGTGGGCCTCACCGCGGCCAACCGCGACCCCGCCCGCCACCCCGACCCGCACCGTTTCGACATACGCCGCCGGAACGCGGGCCACCTCGCCTTCGGACACGGGATCCACTTCTGCCTGGGCGCACCGCTCGCCCGGCTGGAGGGGCGGATCGCGATCGGCTCCCTGCTGCGGAGGGCGCCCGGGCTGGCCCTCGACGGCCCGCCCGGCGAATGGCTCCCGGGCATGCTC
>NZ_JACADT010000321.1:0-5718 GCF_013421635.1 Streptomyces sp. UH6
ATCCCGGGCGCCCTGCCGCCGGCTCCGCCACACCCGGGGACCACCCGACTTCCCGCCGACCGTCTCCACCGCCGTCACCACCTCCCGACCCGCCCCCGCGTCCGCCGGGGACCACGACCTCCGCCGACGGCGACGGGAGCACCGCCGCCCTGGTGAATCCCGGCAACGCGGGGTGCGTGTCACCGATTGTCTGCCGATGCGATGTGCCTACGGTGCCGAAGCCGGGCGCGGCTGCCGGACGATCAGCCGTGTCCGGGCCCGGATCCCACCTGTTTGGCGGGCGGTGGGCACCCCGGCGTGACGGCCGGGGAGGACCACCCTCCGCGCGGACCACGCAGCAGCCCCGCACCGCACCGCCGCACTGCGGCACACCCCTGTGAGGAGAGACAGTTGACGGACCAGCCGCTTGTCGCACGGCTCGAGGCGCTGCTGCGCGACCACTTCGAGATCGCCCCCGAGGCGGTGCGCCCCGAGGCCACCTTCAGGGAGCTGGAGATCGACTCGCTGGCCATGGCCGAGATCCTCGCGATCCTCGAGGACGAGGACGGCATCAGCCTGCCGCCGACGCTGCCCGGGCTCGGAGGCGACACCACCCTGGCCGACGGCTTCCGGATCATCGCCGAGGCCGCCGCCCAGCCCCAGGGCGAGACCGCCGGGGCCGCCAGGTGAGCCCGGCGATCGCGGTCACCGGCCTGGGCGTCGTCGCCCCGGGCGGCGTCGGGGTCAAGGAGGCCTGGGAACGTCTGCTCAGCGGTGTCCCCACCGCGGCCCACGACCCCGAACTCGAGGGCATGCCCGTCGACTTCTCCTGCCGGATCGACGACGACGCGATCGCCGCCCGGCTCGGCCGCGGCCTGCGCTGGCGCACCGACCGGTTCATCCAGTTCGCCGTCATCGCCGCCCGGGAGGCCGTCGACGACGCCGGCCTGTACCCGGAGGAGTGGGACGGCGACCGGGTCGGCGTGGTCATCGGCGTCGGCGGCAGCGCCATGGCGCACCCGGGGGAGTACACCAAGCTGGCGGAAGGCCGCTTCGGCGCGATGACGCCCAGCCTGGTGGCGCGGAGCCAGCCGGGCATGGCGGCCGGCGAGGTCTCCATCGACCTCGGCGCACGCGGCCCCCTCCTCACCACCAGCACCAACTGCACCTCCGGCGCCTCCGGCATCGCCATGGCCAAGCTGCTGCTGGACTCCGGCGCCTGCGACATCGTCGTCGTGGGCGGGGCCGAGTCGGCCCGAAACACCTGGGGCTCGGCCGCCTTCTGGCGGATGGGCGCCCTGTCCACCCGCGGCGACGACCCGGCCGCCGCCTCCCGCCCGTTCGACGCCGACCGGGACGGCTTCGTCCTCTCCGAGGGGGCCGGGGTGCTCGTCCTGGAACGCGAGGAGCACGCCCGCGCCCGCCGCGCCCGCGTCTACGCCCGCCTCGCGGGACAGGCGCTCTCCGCCGACGCCCACCACTGCGTCGCCCCGGAGCCCGGGGGCGCGGGAGCGGTCCGTGCGATGCGCGCCGCGATCGCCGACGCGGGACTGACCCCCGCCGACATCGACCACGTCAACGCGCACGGAACCTCGACCACCCTCAACGACATCGCCGAACACCTCGCCCTGCGCTCGGTGTTCGGCACACCGCCGCCGGTCACCGCCAACAAGGGCGTCTTCGGGCACGCCATCGCCGGCGGTTCCGCGATGGAGGCGGCGTTCAGCGTGCTCTCCCTGCACCAGCAGGTCATCCCGCCCACCGCCAACCTGCGCCGGCAGGACCCGGAGATCGACCTGGACGTGGTGGCGGGCCAGCCCCGCCGCGCCGCGCTGCGGTCGGTGATCTCCAACTCGGTGGGCTTCGGCGGGCACAACACGGCGCTCGTGTTCACCGCGCCCTGACGGCGTGCGGCCCGGGGCCGGGAAGCGTCAGCCGCCCTCGCGCGGACGCGGCTTCCCGGCCTCGAGGTCCGCGGTTCGCCGGCGGACACCGGCCAGGTGGCCGAGGAACACCTCGGGCGCGTCCGGGGTGAGGGACCGCAGTGCGACCAGAGCCGTCAGCGCACGTCGCACAGCTCCGCCCGGACGTCGTCCCAGTCGTGGGTGACGCCCTTGCGCGGGTTCTGGCCCAGCGTGCCGATCACCGCCTGCGCCACCTCGCCGACCTCCTCGGACAGCTTCAGCATGCGCAGCAGCAGCTCCTGCTCGGGCGGGCGCGTGTTGCTCCGGTCCAGCCAGGCCCACAGCGCCTCGACCGACGCCCACATGCCGTCCGCTTCCGAGCCCGCGTGCGGGGTCACGTCCTCGTGCGGGTCCTTGCCGCCGTGCGCGTCCACGTCGCCGTGCGGGTCCACGTCCTCGCGCACGGGTCAGCGCTCCAGGACGACGCGGCCGCCGATCTCCACCCAGCCGTGCGGCTGCGGCGCGGTCAGGATCTGGGAGCCGGTGCCCTGGGTGATGTTCAGCGCCCGGCCCAGCTGCCCGGTGAGGAGCAGCGCGGCGGCGCCGGTCGCCTCGTCCTCGTCGATGCCGTCGTCCCGGCCGGGGAAGGCGCGGGCACGGACCCGCCCGGCGGCCTCGTCCTCCCAGGCCCAGGCGTAGATCCACTCGCCCTTCGGGGGCACCTCCAGGGCGTCCACCTCCACGGCGGAGGCGTACTGGCGCAGCACCCGCGGCGGCGCCCACTCGGCGCGGGCCTCGATCCAGGCGAACTCGCCGTCCAGCCGGACCCCCACCTCGCCGGCCGCGGTGACCAGGGAGGGCACGTCCAGCAGCCAGGCGGTGCCGACGCAGGGGTGCCCGGCGAACGGCAGCCGCAGGGTCGGCGTGTAGATGTCGATCACACCGCGCTCCGGGTCGTCGACGAACACCGTCTCGCTGAAGCCGATCTCGGCGGCCAGCGCCTGCCGCTCGGTCTCGCCGGGGATCTTGGAGCCGTCACGGACCACGGCCAGTTCGTTGCCGTAGCCGCGCCGCGCGTCGCAGAAGACCCGGAGCACGTCGTAAGGAGTCACGTCGGGCATTCAAGCATCCCCCGGTACCGCCCGCGCCGACCGCCCGGCCCGGGTAGGGTGCCGCTGCGTAAGCCGGAAGGAGAAGGCGAGTTGAAGAGCACGTTGGGGCGTCGCGTCCTGCCGGCCGCGGCGGCCGCGATGTCCCTGGCCCTGAGCGGGTGCGTCGTGGTGCACGGCGAGCGGGAGGTCCTGCCGACCGCCACCCCCGAAGAGGCCCGGGACGCGCTGCGGGAGTTCACCGACGCCTACAACGCGGCGGACAAGGCGTACGACCGGAGCCTCGACGAGGACCGGGTCACCGGCGCGTTCGGCGACATGGACGGCGCGCGGCTGAAGGCACGCCGCGCCAACCACCCCGGTGGCAACTCCCGGCACGAGCCGCTGAAGCTGACCGACGCCCGGTACACCATCCCCGCCAAGGCCGGCTGGCCGCGCTGGTTCCTCGCGGACGCGGCGGCCAACAAGGGCGGCGACGCCCGGTGGATGGTGGTGTTCGTCAAGGAGCACAAGGAGGAGCCCTGGCAGGCGGCCTACCTGACGCTGTTCGACCCCGACGACGTGCCGGAGTTCCGCAAGGACGAGGACGGCCACGCCGAGCCGGCCGTGGGCGGCGCCCCGCTGGCGGTCTCCCCGTCCGCGCTGAGCAAGGAGTACGCCGCGTACCTGGGCCAGGGCGGTGACGCCTTCGCGGAGGGGCCGCACACCAGCGTGGTGCGCGAGCAGCGGAAGAAGAACGAGAAGCGGCCCGGTCTCGTGCGGCAGTTCCAGGACGAGCCGCTGTCCCGGGGCGACTACGCGCCGCTGGGGCTGCGCACCGCCGACGGCGGGGCCCTGGTGTTCTTCGCGACGAAGCACTTCGAGAAGCTGACGGCGGCGCCGGGCACCGAGATACCCGTGCAGAACGAGGACGTGCGGGCGCTCACCACCGGCGAGATCGAGCAGACGCTGACCATGGAATACGTCTCGCAGCAGGCGGTGCGGGTTCCGCGCACCGGGAAGGTCGTCTTCCTGAGCCGGGTCCCGGGGCTCGTCGCGGCGCGCGGGGAGTAGCCGGACGGTCAGGCCGGGGCCGTGCCGGGGGCGGGCGGCGAGGGCCGCCTGTGCGGAAGGGCCCGGGCGCGCGGCCGGTGGGGTCGGCGCCGGTGGCGTCGGCGCCGGTGGGGTCAGCACTGGGGGGTTCAGCGCCGGAGGGTTCGGCGCCGGAGGGATCAGCGCTGGAGGGGCCAGACCGCGCCGGCCGGTTCCTCACCGGCGTACTTCTCGCAGGCGTCGGTGAGGGTCTCGAGGAGGATGAGGGGCTCCGGCAGCGCGTGCTCGGGGCCGCGCAGCCACCGGACCGACCGGCCGTCGTCGCCGGGCAGGCGGGCGGGCGGCACCAGGACGTAGGAACCGCGGCAGTGCCAGCGCAGCCCCGGATGCTCCTCCGTCGTCTCGGGGTGGGAGTCCAGCTCGCAGGGCCACCACTCGTCCTCGTCCTCGGGCGTACCGCGGGTCTGGGTGTAGAAGAACATCCGGCCGTCGTCGCTCTCGGCGACCGGGCCGACCTCGACGTCCTGCTCCAGCAGCCGCCCCAGCGCCGCCCGGCCCGCCTCCAGCGGGACGTCGAGCACGTCGTGGAGCATGCCGGTGGCGGTGATGAAGTTGGCCTCCGGGTCGCCGCTCGCCCAGCGCCCGATCTGCGCGGCGTCGGTGGTCGACTGGGTCTGCCAGGCGAAGGAGACCGGGTGCCGGGCCGGGGTGGGACAGCCCACGCGTTCGCACGAACACCGGTAGCCGACCGGGTGGGCCGCCGGCGCGAGCGGCAGCCCCGCGGCGGCGGCGGCCAGCAGCAGGGCCTCGCGGTCCTCCGCGCCCGTGACCTCCTGCGGACGGCGTCCGCGCAGCCACTGGGAGATCCTGCTCTGCCGGCCGGGACGGCCGCCGAACGTCGCGCTCATCTATCCCCTCGCCTCGCCGATGGTGCGGACAGCATGCCCCATGGTCGCACCGTCACGTTCCTCCTGGGCCGGCCGGCCACAAGACGCCTGGCGAGCGGATCGGAGGTCATTGCCTGATTTCATGGTAATTGCCGGGCTCCGCGGGCGGCCACGAGTCCCCCCAGTCGGCGTCCCGCGCGGCCTTGTAGAGGTCGCCGTGGCGCTTGGTGACCGTGTGGCGGCGCAGCTGCTCCTCGGCCTCGCAGAGGTCCAGCAGCACCTGCCCCTTGCGGATCTGCGGGCGGCGCACCACCCGCGCCGGGGCGGGGGAGACGTCCGTCACCGGCAGCCTGGTGGCGGCGACGTAGCTGAACTTCTCGTCCTCGTAGGACAGCGAACCCGCCTTCACCCGGCGGTGCAGGGAGGAGCGGCTGACCCGGGCGGAGAAGTGGCACCAGTCCTCGCCCGGCACGATCGGACAGGCCGCGCTGTGCGGGCAGGGCGCGGCGACCCGGAAGCCCGCGGCGATCAGACGGTCCCGGGCGGCGATCACCCGGGCGTAGCCGTCGGGGGTGCCGGGTTCGACCACCACGACCGAGCGGGCGGCGCCGGCGGCGGCGTCCACGACATGGGCGCGGTCCTGCTCGGTGAGCTCGCCGAGGACGTAGGAGACCGTCACGAGATCGGTGCTCTCGATCTGGAGCGCCGCTCCGATGCGTGAGCGCTGCCAGCGCGCGTCGGCGAGGGCAGGGTGGGCGGCGGCCAGTTCCTTGCCGAGGGCCAGCGCGGGCTCCGCCCAGTCCAGCA
>NZ_JACADT010000322.1:0-5704 GCF_013421635.1 Streptomyces sp. UH6
TCCCCTTCCGGGACACCAGTGCCTCCGGGGAACGCCTCGTCAACCTGCTGGCGTGTCTGGACGCGCTGCGCGACCAGTCGGCGCCGTCGGCGGACTACGCGGTGACCGTCATCGAGTGCGACACCGAGCAGCGGTGGCGGGCGACGGTCGAACCGCGCGCCGACGAGTACCTCCACGCGTACAAGGCGGGGCCCTTCAACCGGTCCTGGGCCGTCAACGCGGCGGTGGTCAACTCCGCGTCGGGCGCGTCCTTCGTCTGCGTCCTGGACGCGGACGCCCTGGTGGACCGGCACTTCGTCGAGCGCAACGCCCGGCGGTTCTCCGGCCCGGCGGTGGGGGCGTTCCTGCCCTTCACCGACCTGCTCTACCTCGACACCTGGTCCAGCCGCTGGGCGGTGGAACAGCGGCTGGACCACGGTGCGGCGAGCGTCGACCTCGGCCGGGTGCGCGGCTTCCTGGTCCACCGGGCCTCGGGCATGTGCGTGTGGCTGCGCCGCGAGGTGTTCGACGCCGTCGGGGGGTACGACGAGCGGTACGAGGGCTGGGGCGGCGAGGACCTGGACCTCGTCCTGCGGCTGCAGCGGGCGACCGCGTTCCGCTACTTCGACGACCCGCTGCTCCACATGGAGCACCCGGTGACCCCCGGGATCGTCGACGCCCAGGGCAACACCACCGGGGTGCATCCGCCGATGCTCACCTGGCGTCCCGAGGGGCCGATCGGGAGCCTCACCGCCTTCGCCCCTCCCCCCGTCCGTTGACGAGCGTCCGGACCACCCGGTCAGCAGGGAAGTGATCATGCGTCTGTCCTTGGTAGCGGTCATCGGCGCGGTGGAGGACGAGCTCCTCCGCGAGTTCGCCGCGCACTACACGAAGCTCGGAGTGGGCGAGTTCTTCGTCGGCTTCCACTTCCCCGACCACGTCCCGGAGGAGGAACGGGAGCGCACGCTCGGCACCTGGCGGCGCCTGGCGGGCCCGCCGGCCCTCGTGAGCACCGGCCCCTGGCACGAGCACCTGCACGGCGAACTGCGCGACCGGCTGCGGGCCGCGGCGGGCGAGGGGTGGCACCTGATCGCCGACTCCGACGAGTTCCACGCCTACCCGCTGTCCCTGGAGGAGACCGTCGCGCGCGCGGAGGCCACCGGGCATCCGCTGGTCAACGGCGTCCTGCTGGACCGGCTGGCCGCCGACGGCGGGCTGGCGGGCGCCGGGGACGCCCCGGACCTGGACACGCGCTATCCCGTGGGCGGTTTCCTCACCGCCCGGCTCACGCGGGGCAATCCGCGCAAGGTCGTCCTGGCGCGGTCCGACGTCCCGCTGGCCCTGGGCAGCCACTACTCGCCCACGGTCAGGATCGACGTGGACGAGGTCCGGGACATCCCGGTGGTGCACCACTTCAAGTGGCGGCCTCCCGTGCTGGACGATCTCCGGCGCCGCATCGAGATGCACCGCAGCGGCGCGTGGACGGAGGTGACCGACACCCTCCCCGAGGAGGCCGAGAGGTACCTCGACCACCTTCTCGCCCACGGCGGCCGGGTCGACGGCGGCGCGCTGGGCATCGCGTTCCGGCCGGTCTCGCTGGCCCGCGTGCCCGACTGGTGGGAGGCGGAGGCCCGGCAGATCCTGCGCGAGCGGATGACGTCGGCGCCGCGTGGCTGAGCCGCCGGGTGCGGCCCGGGCGGCGGGGGCGACGGAGGCGCGTTCACGCGGAGCGCGCCTCCCCCTGTGTGCCCGGTCCGCCCGTGTGGCTGCTGTGTTCTGACGGACGTACGAAAGGTTTGCCGTGCCGCGTGAGATACGCGCCTTCGACAGCAGGCGTCCGATGCTGAGCGTCGTGGTGCCCTGTTACAACGAGAGGGAGGTGCTCGCCCACACCCACGCCCGCCTCACCGAGGTCCTGGGCGCGCTGGAGGAGTTCGACTGCGAGCAGATCTTCGTGGACGACGGGAGCTCGGACGGCACCTGGGAGGTCGTCAAGGCGCTCGCCAAGGACTCGGACGGGGTCCGCGCCCTGCGGCTGGGCCGCAACTTCGGCCACCAGGCGGCCTGCCTGGCCGGCCTCCGGAACGCCGCGGGTGACGCCGTCGTCGTCATCGACGCCGACCTCCAGGACCCGCCGGAGCTGATCGCGGAGATGGCCGCCCTGTGGCGCGACGGCTGGTCCGTCGTCTCCGCGCGGCGGCGCAGCCGGGCGGGCGAGAGCGTCTTCAAGAAGGCCAGCGCCTACGCGTTCTACCGGCTGGTGTCCGCGCTCTCCGAGCAGCCGCCCGCGCTGGACACCGGCGACTTCCGCCTGCTGGACCGCGCGCTGGTCCGGCTGCTGGCCGAGTCCCGCGACAAGAACCTGTACCTGCGCGGCGCGGTGAGCTGGTTCGGCTTCCCCGAGACGCACATCGACTACGACCGGGCCCCCCGGCACGCGGGGACCTCGCAGTACACCCTGCGCAAGATGCTCGCCCTGTCCCGGCGGGGCCTGCTCTCCGACTCCGCCGTCCCGCTGCGCCTGACCACCTACCTGGGCACCGCGGTGCTGGTCGGCGGCGCGGCCACGGCCGCCTTCCGGCGCGACCTCGGGGTCCTGACCGGATCCGCCGCCTTCGGCTCCCAGGCGCTCGCGCTGGGCATCGTCGGCGAGTACCTGCACGCGGTCTTCCGCCAGGTGCAGGGCCGCCCGGACTACACCGTCGCGGAGCGTCTCGGCCCGCTGTCCCCGTCCCATCCCGTAGAGGAGCGTGTGAACCTGTGAGCACGGAAGCAGCCGAAGCGGCGGGCCGCGCCGCCGGCCCGGTGGACGTCGTCGTGGTCGGCGCCGGTTTCACCGGCCTGTCCGCGGCGCTCGAACTCGCCTCGCGGGGGCGGAGCGTGCGCGTCCTGGAGAGCGAGCCGGTCATCGGCGGGCTCGCCGCGAGCTTCGACACCGGGGACGGCGTACGGCTGGAGCGCTTCTACCACCACTGGTTCTCCTCCGACGAGGAGATGCTCAGGTTGTGCGAACTGCTCGGCATCTCGCACCTCCTGGAGGCCCACGAGACGCGCACGGGCGTGTACTTCGCCAATTCCGTCTACCGCCTCTCCGCCCCGCTGGACCTGCTGCGCTTCGCGCCGCTGCCGTTCGCCGACCGGATCCGCCTGGGGCTGCTGGCCCTGCGGGCCCGGCGGGTGCGGCACTGGCGGGAGCTGGAGTCGCTCACCGCCGAGGAGTGGCTGGTGTCGCTGGGCGGCCGGCGGGTGTACGAGGTGGTCTGGCGGCCGCTGCTGGAGGGCAAGTTCGGGAAGTACGCGGAGCACGTCGGCGCGACCTGGATGTGGACCAAGCTGCATCTGCGCGGCGGCAGCCGCACCCGTTCCGGCAAGGAGACGCTGTACTACGTCAAGGGCGGCTGCGAGGCCCTGCTCACCGCGCTGGGCAGGCACCTGGAGTCCCTGGGCGTGGAGATCGTCACCGGTGCGAGGGTCGGTGCGGTGCACGCCGGCGACGCCGGGGTGACCGGGGTGACGGCCGACGGCGTGTTCCACCCGGCCGGCGAGGTGCTGCTGACCACCGCGCCCTCCCTGGCGGCCTCGCTGCTCGGCGAGGAGGCGGACCACCCGGCGGTGGCGGGGGTGCGCAGGAGCTGGTCGGGCGTGGACTACCTGGGCAACGTCTGCCTGGTGCTGGAGAACGACCGCCGGCTGTCGGACACCTACTGGCTCAACGTCAACGACCCGGACTTCCCCTACGTCGGCGTCATCGAGCACACCAACCTCGACCACCCCGACCGCTACGACGGCAAGCACGTCGTGTACCTGTCCAAGTACCTGCCCACCGACGCCGAGCTGTACCGGATGTCCGACGAGGAGGTCTTCGAGTACAGCCTGCCGCACGTCAAGCGCATGTTCCCCGCCTTCGACCGCCACTGGGTGCAGCGCTTCCACGTGTGGCGCGCCGAGTACGCCCAGCCGGTGATCACCCCGGACTACTCCCGGACGATGCCGCCGGTGGAGTCCGGGGTGCCGGGCCTGTACCTGGCGGGCATGGCCCAGGTGTTCCCCGAGGACCGCGGCACCAACTACGCCGTGCGCGACGGCCGCCGGGCCGGGCGCCTGATCGCCGACCGTCTCCGCGCGGGCGCCGGGAGGAACCATGGCTGACCTGATCGGGCTGGACCGGGCGGAGGCGATGACCACCGAGGAGGTGCACGACCTGTACCGCCGGTTCGTCAGCCGCAGCCAGGTGTCGCTCATCGGTTCCTTCGGTTTCGGCCGGGACCTGGTCGACCACGCCGAGGGAGCCTGGATCCACCTGCGGGACGGCCGCCGGGTGCTGGACTTCACCGGCGGGGTCGGTGTGCTCAGCCACGGCCACAACCATCCGCGTGTCCTCGCCGCGCGGCGGCGCTTCCAGGACGCGCGCCGCATGGAGGTCCACAAGAACTACTTCTCGCCCTACGTGGCCGCGCTGAGCCACAACCTCGCCCAGCTGCTGCCCGGCGACCTGAACATCAGCTACTTCCCCAACTCCGGTGCGGAGGCCGTGGAGGGGGCGGTGAAACTGGCCTACAAGTACCACCGGGGCCGCCGGGGCACCGTCCTGCACACGGACATCGCCTTCCACGGCAAGCTCCTGGGCGCGGGCAGCCTCACCGCCTCGCCCGAGGTCCACTTCCCCTACCCGCGGATCCCCGGCACCGACGCGTTCGCCTACGACGACCTGGAGTCCTTCCGGCTGGCCCTGGAGCGGCACACCGACTCCGCCGGCGACTGCGACGTGTACGCCGTCGTCCTCGAGCCGTTCAGCGCCTCCAGTCTGCGCGAGTGCTCGGGCGCGTTCCTGCGCGAGGTGCGCCGCCTGTGCACCGAACTCGACATCGTGCTGGTCTTCGACGAGGTGTACACCGGCTGGGGCAAGACCGGGGCGCTGTTCCACTTCATGCACCACCGCGGGCTCGTGCCCGACGTCGTGACCACGTCCAAGTCCTTCGGCGGCGGCAAGTCCTCGATCTCCGGGTACATCGCGCGCGAACCGATCTTCCGCTCCGCCTACGACAACCTGTCCGACGCCACCTTGCACAGCACGACGTACTACGGGTTCGGCGAGGAGACCGCGACCGCCCTGGAGGCCGTGGCGGTCGCCGTCGAGGAGGACTTCCCCGCCCGCGCCCGCGAACTCGGCGAGCGGCTGGAGAAAGGGCTCGCGGGTGTGGCCGCCCGGCATCCGCGCCTGGTGCGCGAGGTCAAGGGGCGCGGCGCCCTGCACGGCGTGTTCCTCACCCCCGGGCCCGCCCTGCCGTCCGGGCTGCGCGAGCGGCTGCCCTCCGCGATGGCCCGGGACCCGCAGGCGGTGTCGAAGCTGCTGACCGGCGCCGTGATCGCCGCCCTGTACCGGGACCACGGGATCCTCACGTTCTTCGGCTCCAACCGGCTGATCGCCCTGATCGTCTCGCCACCCCTGGTGACCGAACCCGACGAGGCCGATCTGTTCGTCGCCGCCCTCGACGAGGTGCTGAGCCGGGGCGCCACCCGGCTCCTGGCCGGATTCGTGCGGGAGAAGGTGACGGGATGAGGATCACCGAGCGCGACCTGTACCGGTCCGGACTGCCGGCCTGCTGGGCCGCCGCCTACGGGGTGCTGGGCCCCGCTCCCGCCCTGCGGCAGGCGGTGCGGCACACGGTGGGCACCCTGAACCGGATGCCGGCCGGCTACCGGTGGGCGACGGCCGTGGCCCTGC
>NZ_JACADT010000323.1:0-5702 GCF_013421635.1 Streptomyces sp. UH6
AGCGCCCCGTCCTCCCCGAGCGCGTCCGCGAGGCGCCGCAGGACCGCGACGGCCTCCTCGGGCAGCGGTTCCCCCGCCCACCCCCACAGCAGCGTGCGCAGCTTGTCCTCGGTGTGGAAGGTGACCCCGTGGTCGATGCCGAGGAGCCGCCCGCCGGGCGCCGGCAGCAGGTGCCCGCCCTTGCGGTCGGCGTTGTTGATCACGGCGTCCAGCACGGCCAGCCGCCGCAGCCGCGGGTCGTCGGCGTGGACCAGCAGCGCGGTGCGCCCTTCGCCCACCTCCGCGAGGCCGATCTCCTTCCAGCCCGGGCCGGGGTTCTCCGGGTCGACCAGCGCGAGGAGTTCCCCGCCGGCCGCGTCGGCGCCGGCCGGCTCGATCCACAGCTGGCACATGCCCTCCCCGTACGGGCCGTCGCGCAGCACGGTGGGCGGCACCAGGCCCCACCCGGTGGCCTGCGACACCTCGTAGGCGGCGACCTCCCGGCGCGCCAGGTTCCCGTCGGGGAAGTCCCACAGCGGCCGCTCCCCCGCGACCGGCTTGTAGACGCACGCCGTCTCCCGCCCGTCCAGCGAGACGGTGCAGTACAGCGCGGCGTTGGACGCCTCCGGGATCCGCCCGCGCACGGTCAGCTCGCCCCGGGCCAGCAGTTCGGCGACGGCCGGGTCCGAGGTCCCGGCGGCCGCTCCCCCGGCGGGCAGGCTCAGCGCCGGTATCCGTTCTGGCGCGGACATACGTGTCCCTCCGGGTCGAGCGGCAGGCTGCACAGCGGGCACGGCGGACGCCCGGCGTCGACGACCTCCAGGGCGCGCTTGGCGAACGATCTCGCCTGGGCCCCGGTGAGGCGCACCCGCAGCACCGGCGGACCGTTCTCCTCGTCCTGGAGCATCTGCTCCTCGGCGGCGGCGAGGTCCTCCTCGGTCTCCGCCTCCAGCTCGACCAGCGCCTGCGCCTCGACGATCATCCGCTGGTCGGAGCCGTCCCAGGCGAGGGCCATGGTGCCGACCCGGAACTCCTCCTCCACCGGCGTCCGCAGGGGCGCGGTGTCCACGACGTCGGCGGGGGCGACCGCGGGGACCGAGGCGCTGCCCCCGCTGCGGCGCACCACCTCGTCCAGCAGCTCGTCCATCCGCTCGGCGAGCGCGGCGACCTGGGTCTTCTCCAGGGCCACGCTGGTCACCCGGGTCCCGGTGCTGGCCTGGAGGTAGAACGTCCTTCGTCCGGGCAGCCCGACCGTGCCGGCCACGAAGCGGTCCGGCGGGTCGTAGAGGAACACCTGACGTGACACGTCCTGTCTCCTGGGGAATCGACGACGGTACGGGCTGACGCGCTTCACCCTACTGCGGCGACGATCACGGTGCCCCGGCGCCGCCTCCGACCGTGGCGGCGCCGCCGGACCCCTCGGTCTCCCGGTCCGGGCGGGGGACCAGTGAGGCGAAGTCCCCGGTGTCACCGAGGCGTACCAGGAAGGGCCGGGTCCGGGTGTACCGGACGACCGTGACCGAGCAGGGCTCCACGGAGATCCGCTGGAACTGGTCGAGGTGCAGCCCGAGCGCGTCGGCGGCCAGCGACTTGATGATGTCGCCGTGCGAGCACATCAGGTAGACCGCGTCGGCCCCGTGCTCCTCCTCGATCCGCCGGTTCCACCGCCTGACCGCCTCGGCCGCCCGGTGCTGCATCGTGCGCATGGACTCCCCACCGGGGAAGGCCGCGGCGGTGGGGTGGGCCTGCACGATCTCCATCAGCGGCTCGTCGGTCAGCTCGTCGAGCTTGCGGCCCGTCCAGTCGCCGTAGTCGCACTCGTTGATCCCGTCCTCGGTGTGCAGGCGCAGGCCCGGCCGGGCGTCGAGCAGGGGCCGGACGGTCTCCTGGCACCGCTGGAGCGGGCTGCTGACCACGGCGGCCAGCGGCACCCCCTCGAGCCGGGCCGGGAGGGCGGCGGCCTGCGCGGCTCCGCGTTCGTCCAGTGTCACTCCGGGCATGCGTCCGGCGAGGAGTCCCGCGGTGTTGGCGGTGGAGCGTCCGTGCCGGACCAGGATCAGCGTGGGCATGCCGCCCAGGGTAGGGGTACAAGGGGGGACGAGGCCCCGGCACCGGGTGTCCTCACCCCCGGCCGTCACCGGGCGCGGGGGCCGGCAACCACGAGGAGAGTGCGCACCACCGTGATCGTCGACTGCGCCGTGTACCGGGACGGCCACAGGACCGCGGGGCCGGACGACTACTCCGACGCCCTGGCGGAGGCACGCGCCGCCGGGGACCGCGCGTTCGTCTGGATAGGGCTGCACCGCCCCACCGAGGAGGAGTTCGAGCTGGTCACGGAGGAGTTCGGGCTCCATCCGCTGGCGGTGGAGGACGCGCTCAAGGCCCATCAGCGTCCGAAGCTGGAGGTGTACGACGACTCGCTCTTCCTGGTCCTCAAGCCCGTCCTCTACGAGCCCCACGGCGACACCGTGTCGACCGGCGAGATCATGGTCTTCCTGGGCGACTCCTTCATCGTGACGGTGCGGCACGGCGCGGCGTCGCCGCTCGCCTCCGTCCGGGACCGGCTGGAGGACGCGCCGGAGACCCTGGCCACCGGCCCCACCGCCGTCCTGTACGCGGTCGCCGACGCGACCGTCGACCACTACCTGGAGGTGGCCCGCGAGCTCCAGACGGACCTGGAGGAACTGGAGGCGGAGGTCTTCTCCCCCTCCTCCGAGGGCTCGCAGAACACCGCCTCGCGGATCTACGACTTCAAGCGGCAGATCCTGGAGTTCCGGCGGGCGACCGGGCCGCTGAGCGCACCGATGACCCGGCTCGCGGAGACCGGATCCGGCCTCACGCGGGTGCCGTTCGTCGACGACGAGGCACGGCCGTTCTTCCGTGACGTCGGCGACCACCTGACCCGGGTCAACGAGTCCGTGGAGGCCCTCGACCGGCTGGTGTCGGACATCCTCTCGGCGCATCTCGCCCAGATGAGCGTGCGGCAGAACGACGACATGCGGAAGATCTCGGCCTGGGCGGCGATGGCGGCCGTGCCGACCATGCTCGCGGGCGTCTACGGCATGAACTTCGAGCACATGCCGGAGCTGACCTGGACCTGGTCCTACCCGGCGGTGATCGCGGTGATGGCGGTGCTGGAGGTGCTGCTGTACAGGACGTTCAAACGGCGCGACTGGCTGTGACGCCCGGGGCCCGGTTCCGGGCCCGTGCGCCGCGCCCCGGGCGGCGCACGGTGGGAGCGGGAACGCCGAAGGGCCGCGGTCTTCGACCGCGGCCCTTCGTGTGGTGTCCGAGGGGGGACTTGAACCCCCACGCCCGATAAAGGGCACTAGCACCTCAAGCTAGCGCGTCTGCCATTCCGCCACCCGGACAAGGTGTCTGCCACCGCTGCGGGGTTCTTCCGTTCCCCTCGCGGCGACAGGGAAAACATTACCAGGCTTTCCGGGGTGCCTGATCACGCCCCCTCTCGTCCCCGTGCTCCGGGAGAGGGAGGATGTGGGAGGACCACATCCGGACGACAGCGGGAGGTAACGCGTGAGCGAGAAGGTCACCGGGGAGGACGAGGTAGTCGACCTCTGCCGGGAGCTGATCCGGATCGACACCAGCAACTACGGCGACCACTCCGGTCCCGGCGAGCGGAAGGCCGCCGAGTACGTGGCGGAGAAGCTCGCCGAGGTGGGTCTGGAACCGAAGATCATCGAGTCGCACCCCGGCCGGGCCTCCACCGTGGCGCGGATCGAGGGCGAGGACCCGTCCCGGCCGGCTCTGCTGATCCACGGCCACACCGACGTCGTCCCCGCCAACGCGGACGACTGGACCCACCACCCCTTCGCCGGCGAGATCGCCGACGGGTGCGTGTGGGGGCGGGGCGCGGTCGACATGCAGGACATGAACGCGATGACCCTCGCCGTGGTCCGCGACCGCCTGCGCAGCGGCCGCAAGCCGCCGCGGGACGTGGTGCTGGCGTTCCTCGCCGACGAGGAGGCCGGCGGCCTCTACGGCGCGCGGCACCTGGTCGACAACCACCGGGACCTCTTCGAGGGCGTCACGGAGGCGATCGGCGAGGTCGGCGGCTTCTCCTTCACGGTCAACGAGAAGCTGCGGCTCTACCTGGTCGAGACGGCCCAGAAGGGCATGCACTGGATGCGGCTGACCGTGGACGGCACGGCGGGCCACGGCTCGATGACCAACAACGACAACGCCGTCACCGAGCTGTGCGAGGCGGTCGGACGGCTGGGCCGCCACCAGTGGCCGGTGCGGGTGACCAAGACGGTCCGCTCGTTCCTGGACGAGCTCTCCGACGCCCTGGGCACCGAGCTGGACCCGGAGAACATGGAGGAGACGCTGGCCAAGCTGGGCGGCATCGCCAAGATGGTCGGCGCCACCCTGCGCAACTCCGCCGCGCCGACCATGCTCGGGGCCGGCTACAAGGTGAACGTCATCCCCGGCCAGGCGACCGCCCACGTCGACGGCCGCTTCCTGCCGGGCTACGAGGAGGAGTTCCTCGCCGACCTGGACCGCCTGCTCGGCCCCCGCGTACGGCGCGAGGACGTGCACGCGGACAAGGCCCTGGAGACGGGCTTCGACGGCCGGCTGGTCGACGCCATGCAGAGCTCGCTCCAGGCCGAGGACCCGATCGCGCGGGCGGTGCCGTACATGCTCTCCGGCGGCACCGACGCCAAGTCCTTCGACGACCTGGGCATCCGCTGCTTCGGCTTCGCGCCGCTGAAGCTGCCGCCGGAGCTGGACTTCGCCGGGATGTTCCACGGCGTGGACGAGCGGGTGCCGGTGGACGGACTGAAGTTCGGGGTGCGGGTCCTGGACCGCTTCCTGGACGCCTCCTGAGCCAAGGATTCGATCAGACGTCCAGCAGCTTCCCGGGACGGGTGAATGCGCTCATAGGCTCGTAGCCCTATTAGCCCTTCCTCGTTACAGGTGATGCGACCGCACTTGGGTCGCTTTGCCATTCCAGGGAGGAATCATGATCAAGAAGATCGTCACCGCCGCCGCTGCCACCGGCGGTCTGCTGCTGGCCGGTGCGGGCATGGCCGCCGCCGACTCGGAGGCCCAGGGTGCCGCGGCGGGCTCCCCCGGCGTGGTCTCCGGCAATGTCATCCAGGTGCCCGTGCACGTGCCGGTGAACGTCTGCGGCAACAGCATCAGCGTCATCGGCCTGCTGAACCCGGCCTTCGGCAACGTCTGCGTCAACGGCTGACACGGCGCCCCGTCTCCCCACGCGGCGCTGTGACGGCCGGCCCCGGGTTTCCCCCGGGGCCGGCCGGTCCGCCGCCTCTCTCAGGTAATCGGACAAGTTCGAAGGCAGGCATTTCCCCATGAGACACGTCACCCGCAAGGGCTTGATGACCGTGGCGGCGGCGACCGGTGTGATCGCCGCGGCCGGCGGACACGCGCACGCCGACGCGAACGCGGGCGGCTCGGCGGCCAACTCGCCCGGCGTCCTGTCGGGCAACACGATCCAGGTTCCGGTGGACGTCTCCGTGAACCTCTGCGGCAACACCGTGAACGTGGTGGGGCTGCTCAACCCGGCGGCCGGCAACGGCTGCGGGACCGGCGGCGGCAAGGGCGACCACGGCGGCGGCAAGCACCGTGCGGACCACGGGGACCCGGGGAGTTCCACCGGCGGCGGGGCGCGGGCCGACGGCCGGACGTCCGGCTCGCCCGGTGTGGGGTCCGGCAACACCGTTCAGGTGCCCGTGGACGTT
>NZ_JACADT010000324.1:0-5688 GCF_013421635.1 Streptomyces sp. UH6
CGGCCCCGCGACGACGAGCCTCGTTCCGGGCCCCCACCGGCCTGGAACGGCTGTCCGACGGCGTCCGTACACTGCCGCCATGACCGGATCGACCAGGCGGGGCGGCCCACCCGGGCCCGGCCACGCCCAGCGGCTGAACGCTCTCGCCGCCGCGCTGGCCCGGGGTCTCGACCTGCCGGAGGCGAGGACGGAGCCCGCCTCGGCCACGGCCCCGGTGACCCTGGTGTGGACGGACGGACCGACCCTGGACGAGGTGTCGGCGGCTGCCCGGGACACCGACCCGGAGGCGGCCGGTCCTCTGTGCCTGCGGCGGGACCTCTCGGAGCAGGCGGTCGCACTCGGCGCGGTCAGGCTGGCGACCTCTCCCTCGCCTCTCGGCTGCGGCCTTCCGCTGCCGGTGACGGCGGACGCGGTGGAGGCACTGTGGTGGGAGGTACCGCTGCCCGTGGCGTCCACCCCGCGGGAGGACGCCCTGGTGTACGCCCTGCTGTACCAGGCCCACGACGACCACCGGCGCAACAGCGTCGGCGCCGAGGAGATCTGCGCCGTGGTCCGTCAGCAGGGCATCGCCCCGCTGCTCCTGCGCTCGGGCGCCGAACTGACCCCGGCCGAGATCCTGACCGCCCGCTACGCCGCCACCCACGCCCACCCCGCCTGGCGGCACAGGCTGACGACCATGCCCGTGCCGACCCTGCTGCGGCTGGTCGCGGACGACGCCCAGGCGCCGCCCCCGTGCCTGGCAGCGGGTCTGGCCCTGGCCCTCGCCTCTCCGGAGGACGACGCCTTCGGCGCGATCGCGGCCACCCTCAGGACCCGCCTCGCCACACCGGACCACGGAACCGGGAGCGGTGAACCGGTGAACCGGTGAACCGGTGAACGCGCCCCGGATGAAGCGGCGAACGCTCCCCGGACGCCGCGGTTGCCGGCAGACCCCCGCTACTGCGGTGTGGTCGCGATCTGGATCAGGTTGCCGCAGGTGTCGTCGAGGACGGCGGTGGTGACGGGGCCCAGCTCGACGGGGTCCTGGGTGAACCGGACGCCGAGACCGCGCAGACGCTCGTACTCCGCCGTCACGTCCTCGACGGCGAACTGGGCGAGCGGGATGCCGTCCGCGACGAGCGCGTCCCGGTACGCCCGGGCCGCCGGGTGGCCGGCGGGCTCGAGGAGGAGTTCCGTGCCGTCGGGCTCGTCGGGGGACACCACGGTGAGCCACCGGTCCTTCTCGCCCACCGGGACGTCGTGCTTCTTCACGAAGCCGAGGACCTCGGTGTAGAAGCGCTCGGCCTGTGCCTGGTCGTCGACGAAGACGCTGGTCAGGTGAATCCTCATGAGGTGCCCTTCTCGGTTCCGGAGGGGTCGGGAACGTGCCATCGCTCGGCGATCCGCCGCAGCGGAGCGGTGTTCAGGTCGTGGAACTTGTAGCGGCCCTCCCGCCTGGTCCCGACGAGCCCGGCGCCCTCCAGCACCGCGAGGTGCTGGGAGACCGCCTGACGTGAGATGCCGAGTCCGTGCTTCATGGTCAGGCGGGAGCAGATCTCGAACAGCGTTTGGCCGGACTTCTCCGTGAGCTCGTCGAGGATGGTGCGACGAGTGGGGTCGGCCAGGGCTTTGAAAAGGTCGTCGGCCACACCCCCACAATAGGCAAGTAGCCACTTGCCTATCAACCGGAGGTACGGCGTGGCACGCCAGGTCGCCCGGGCACCGGCCCACGACCACCGGCCGCTGCCACCGGCCCACGGCCACCCGCCGGCGTCAGTAGGCCTCGTCGCCCGGGTACCCGGGGAACCCGTCGAGCTCCGCGTCCTCGCCCTCCCCCTCGAGGGCCTCGCGGACCACACGCAGGGCCATGCCTTCCGGGTAGCCCTTGCGGGCCAGCATCCCCGCGAGGCGGCGTATGCGCTTGTCGCGGTCGAGCCCGCGGGTGGACCGCAGCTTGCGCCCGACCAGGTCGCGGGCGGTCGCCTCCTCCTGGTCGCTGTCGAGCTGGGAGACCGCCTCCTCGATCAGCGAGGAGTCCACACCCTTGGCCCTCAGCTCGCGCGCGAGGGCACGCCGGGCCAGGCCCCGGCCGTGGTGCCGGGACTCCACCCAGGCGTCGGCGAAGGCGCCGTCGTCGATCAGGCCCACCTCTTCGAACCGGGTGAGCACCTGGTCGGCGACGTCGTCCGGGATCTCCCGCTTGCGCAGGGCGTCGGCGAGCTGCTTCCGGGTCCGCGGGGACCCGGTGAGCAGGCGCAGGCAGATGCCCCGCGCCCGCTCGACCGGATCCCCGCGGTCACCGTCGTGAGCGATGCGATCGACCTGCTCGCCGCGCGTCCCGCGGCCTTCGCGACTGCCGCGACCGGGGCGACGGGCCGGACCGGGCGGACCGGCCTCGTCGTCGGGGCCGGCCTCTCCGGCCCATTCGGTTCGGCGTGTCACGGATCAGCTCTTGGCCGCCGCGGCCTTGGCCTTGGTGGCACGGGTGGTGGGAGCCGGGACGGCCTTGGCGGCGTCCGCGCCCTCGCCCCCAGCCGAGTCGACGGCAGCGGCCGCGGTCTCCTCCTCGGTCGGCTTGATGACGCCCAGCTTGGTCTTGATCTTCCGCTCGATCTCCTCCGCCAGGGCGGGGTTGTCCTTGAGGAAGTTGCGGGCGTTCTCCTTGCCCTGGCCGAGCTGGTCGCCCTCGTACGTGTACCAGGCGCCGGCCTTGCGGACGAACCCGTGCTCCACGCCCATGTCGATCAGGCCACCCTCGCGGCTGATGCCCTGGCCGTAGAGGATGTCGAACTCGGCCTGCTTGAACGGCGGGGCCACCTTGTTCTTGACCACCTTGCAGCGGGTGCGGTTGCCGACCGCGTCCGTGCCGTCCTTCAGGGTCTCGATACGGCGGATGTCGATACGCACCGAGGCGTAGAACTTCAGCGCCCGGCCACCGGTCGTGGTCTCCGGGGAGCCGAACATGACGCCGATCTTCTCGCGGAGCTGGTTGATGAAGATGGCCGTCGTCTTGGACTGGTTGAGCGCGCTGGTGATCTTCCGCAGCGCCTGGCTCATCAGGCGGGCCTGCAGACCCACGTGACTGTCGCCCATCTCGCCCTCGATCTCCGCGCGCGGGACCAGCGCCGCGACGGAGTCGATGACGATCAGGTCGAGCGCGCCGGAGCGGACCAGCATGTCCACGATCTCCAGCGCCTGCTCGCCGTTGTCCGGCTGCGAGAGGATCAGGTTGTCCACGTCCACGCCGAGCTTGCGCGCGTACTCGGGGTCGAGCGCGTGCTCCGCATCGACGAACGCGACCTGACCGCCGGCCTTCTGCGCGTTGGCCACCGCGTGCAGGGTCAGCGTGGTCTTGCCGGAGGACTCCGGACCGTAGATCTCCACCACACGGCCGCGCGGCAGGCCGCCGACGCCGAGCGCCACGTCCAGGGCGGTCGAGCCGGTGGGGATGACCTCGATGGGCTCCTGGGTGCGGTCGCCCATGCGCATGACCGCGCCCTTGCCGAATTGCCGTTCAATCTGCGCGAGGGCTGTTTCCAGCGCCTTCTCGCGGTCGGTTCCTGCCATGGGTTCCACCCGGTTTGCTTGAGTCGATCGCTTCACGTCAAAGACGCTAACGCCTGCCACTGACAACGCGCCCCGACGCCCGTCCACCCTGTGGAAAACTCGTGCGCATCTCACCTCAAACCGTACAGAAGTACCTCTGTGAGACGGACGCCCGAGTACCACCGGCCGTCCCATAAGAACGGCTGTTCGATTTTCGTGTCAAATCATTCCCCTGTCCCGGCAGTGCGTGCCGGGTCTACGCGGGGTTCACACCCGGGAACCGCCCCAGAGCCGCCGGGCCCGCCGGAACAGCCCCCGGGCGGCCGCGTCCGCCGCTCCCCGGCGGTGGCCGTGCACCCGTGGGTCGTCCGTCACGTCGTACCGCTTCACGTAGGCGCCGAGGAACGCCTGGAGGGTGGCGACGGCCGGGATCGCGATCAGCGCGCCGACCGCGCCGAGCAGCGCGGTGCCGGCGATCACCGAGCCGAAGGCGACCGCGGGGTGGATGTCCACCGTCCGCGCGGTCAGCTTGGGCTGCAGCAGGTAGTTCTCGAACTGCTGGTACACCACCACGAAGATCAGCACCCACAGCGCGTACCAGGGGTTGACGGTGAAGGCGATCAGCATCGGCAGCGCGCCCGCCAGATAGGTGCCGATGGTGGGGATGAACTGCGAGACCAGTCCCACCCAGACCGCCAGCACCGGCGCGTAGGGCACGTCGAGGAACTGCAGCAGCACGTAGTGGGCGAGGCCCGACACCAGTGCCATCAGGCCGCGCGAGTAGATGTAGCCGCCGGTCTTGTCGACGGCGATCTCCCAGGCCCGCAGCACCTCGGCCTGCTTGGCCGGGGGCAGCACCGAGCAGAGGGCGCGGCGCAGCCGGGGGCCGTCGGCGGCGAAGTAGAACGAGAACAGCGCGACGGTCAGCAGCTGGAACAGGCCGCCGAGGACCTGGGCGGACACGTCCAGCACCCCGCTGGCGCTGTTCTCGACGTACTTGTGCAGCCAGTCGGAGCTGAGCAGGCTCTCCTGGACGTCCACCCGGCGCAGCTCGGTGTCGAAGTGGACGTTGATCCAGTTGATCACCGAGTCCAGGTAGGCCGGGAAGTCGTCGATGATCCGGATGATCTGGTCGGCGAGCATCGAGCTCATCAGGGTGACGAAGCCCGCCGCACCGGCCAGCACGCCCAGGAAGACCAGGCACGCGGCGACGCCCCGCCGCAGCCCGCGGGAGGCCATCCAGCTCACCGCGGGCTCGATGGCGAGCGCCAGGAAGAAGGCGATCAGTACGTTGATCAGCAGGCCGGTCAGCCGGTGGAAGGCCCAGCTGCCCAGCTGGAACACGGCGACCAGGGAGAGCGCGAGCACCATGGCCCGCGGCAGCCAGCGGGGCATCCTGGCGGCCTGCGGCGTCTCCTCGGCCGCCCGCGGCCCGTCGGCCGGCAGTGGCCCGTCCGCCGGTGGTGGCGCCGTCCTCCGCTGCGGCGGCACCCCGGCGCCGTCGGCGGCCGGCGCCGCACCCGTGTCCCTGCCGCTCTCCGTGCCCTCAGCCCCTGTCACGCCGCAAGTCTCGCCCACCTCGCGAGGTTTCGGAGAATTCCGGTGGCTCAGCGCCTCTCGGCCGGCACGTTCATCGCGGTGCAGACCGCCCGCCACACGTCCTTCGCCTCCCAGCCGGCGTCCAGTGCCTGGTGGACGGTACGCCCGCCGAGTTCCGCCATCACATGGTCGCGCGCGAAGGAGTCGGCGTACCCGGGACCGAAGTGGTCCGCCATCCGCTGCCAGAAGACCGTCAACCGCATGGCTCCAGTATCCGCCCCCGGATCTCAGAGCAGCGCGCGGACCCCGGCCGTGACGGCCACCGCGACGCCGACCACCACGAGGAACGGCGCCCGCAGCGCCAGTGCCACCCCTGCCGCGCCCACTCCCAGCACCCTGGCGTCGAGGACCAGCTCACGCCCGTCGCCGAAGGTCTGCTGCGCCGTCAGGGCGGCCAGCAGCGCCACCGGCAGCAGCGCCGCCAGCCGCCGCACCAGCGGCCGCTCCAGCACCGAGCCGGGAACCAGCAGCCCCGCGAGCTTCACGGCGTAGCACCCGACCGCCGTCAGCCCGATCGCGATCCAGACGTTCACCGCTGTTCCTCCTCGGAAGCCTCGGCCGTGG
>NZ_JACADT010000325.1:0-5683 GCF_013421635.1 Streptomyces sp. UH6
CCTTCGCGCTGCTGGGGAACGGCCCGCGGCGACCCGCCCCCCACCGCTGACCCGCGCGGGACGGCCCACCCCGGCACACTCCGGGGTCACGGCCCAGGGCTTCGATGAGCAGTGGGTACGTTCGGGCAGTCTTCGTTCCTCCGACCCTGCCCTCTTTCCCCTTCCTCCCGGCCGGGCGGCGCGGCAGCATGGGTCGTTGATCTGTGTGTGCCTGAACGAGAGGAAGCGGCCATGCGTGCCGACAGAGAGCAGCGCCTCGCCGAGCCGGGCAACGACAAGCGGGTGCTTCCTCGGCAGGCCGGCCAGGCCCCGGCTCTCTTCGGCCCGGGGCCTGCCGCCCCCGGGCGTACCGGCCGGATGTCTCCCGAGGCCGCGCGCTCCCTCCAGCGGACCATCGGCAACGCCGCGGTCGTCCGTCTGATGGAACAGGAACGCCATCAGCACGACGCGCACTGCGGCCACGCCGCCACCACCGCCACTCAGCGACTCGCCGAGGACGGGGCGGTGGAGGACGACGCGATGGCCCAGGCGGACGCCGTGACACGGACCTCGGGCAGCCCACTGCGGGCGGACCTCCAGCGCAAGATGGAAGGCGATTTCGGCGGCGAGGACTTCAGCGACGTCCGTGTCCACGTCGACCGTGGATCGGCCGACGCCCTGGGGGCCAAGGCCTACACCACGAAGACCAACCGGATCGTGTTCCGTACCGCGGCCGACATGGACGACCACACGGTGCGACACGAGTTGCAGCACGTCCGCCAGCAGCGTGCCGGAGGGGTGCCCACGGGCGTCAGCCACCCCACCGACGCCCTGGAACGGGACGCCGAGAACACGGCATCCGAGCTGGGACGGCAGACGAAGGGCGTGCAGCGTTCCGTGGCTCCCCACCACAGCCCCTCGCCGGTGCCATCCCCGAGCCAGGCCGGCGTCGTGCAGCGGGTGGCGAAGACCTCGCGCACCCTCTATCCGGCGTGGGCCGGAGAAGGACCTCAGCTGAACCTCGCACAGAAGAACTGGGTGTGGCAGAAGCTCCTCGGTCTCAATGGCAACGTGCCTACGCGGTTGAGGGGCCTGTCGGAGGAACAGGCCCTGCAGCAGCTGCGCGACAACGGCGTGACCAGGGCCGCCATGGACGCGGAGATCGGCGTCCCCGCGTCGCCGGCGCAGCAGAGCGGCGCCCCGGAGTCCATGGAGCAGTACCAGGAGCGGGCCGGGGGCACCGTCTCCGACGCCGACCGCGTCTGGCGCGAACGGCAGCCCGACATGCCCAGGCTGGAGACACGGACCTTCGACATCGAGGGCCTGGGCCGGGGAACCGTCGCGATGCTCAAGAGCGCCTCCGCCCCCAAGCACCCCGACATGCTGGCGTGGTTCTCGCACGGCTACGAGGACAAACATCCCATCACCATCAGCACGCCACGGCAGTACGGCTTCGCCGTTCAGGGGGAGCAGAGCCTGAACCGGATCGGGGCCAACGCCGAAGTCTTCGCGTCACTCCCTGAAGCCCTCGCGAACGCCGGGTGGGAACCCACCACCGAGGCACCGGGTGAGTACGTCCAGCCCCACCACGCCACCGAACTCTCGCTGGAGATCGACCGCGTGACCGGGCTGGTCGACCACTGCGACGTGGCGGTCCTGCTGGACTTCCAGTGGTCCGGCAAGGTCGCCGACGAGTTCGCCGAAGCGAGGAAGGCCGAGACGCCGCCGCTGCCCGTCATCATCGAGAACGCGCCGGCGTTCAGCAGGTACAAGTCGCTGCTGATCTACGCCTGCCGGACACCGTGGTCCGTGTCCGCGGCCGTCGAGGGCAGCGGCACCCTCAAGGCACGCATGCAGAAGGAACTGATGGAGAAGGAAGGGCTTTCCGCGACCGACGCGCTGGCGAAGGCCCAGGCGAAGTACGAGGGCTCCCCCCAGGAGGGCAAGGTCTACCAGTAGGAAAGCAGGAACCGACCGACCTTCCCGCCCCGCGCCCGGTGAGGCTCTTCTCTTCCGGGGGGCAGGACCGGACAATGGGGGCCGTATCGGCGCAGTCAGCCATCGGTCACCGGTCACCGGGAACCGGTCGGGGAAGGGACACACGGCGTGGGACACGAGGAATACGGCGAGGGACCGCACGCGGTCATCGCGTTGCACGGCTGGTTCGGTTCGGCGGCGGCCTGGCGGACGGTCCATCCGCATCTCGACGGCGCCGAGTTCCGGTACGTGTTCCCCGACTACCGCGGCTACGGGTCGCGTCTGCACGAGACCGGTGACCACACGCTGAAGGAAGCAGCGGCGGACGTCCTCGCGCTGGCCGACCGCCTCGGCCTGGAGCGGTTCTCGCTCGTCGGGCATTCGATGGGTGGCGCGGTCATGCAGCGGGTGCTGGCCGACGCGCCGCACCGGGTCCGCGCGATGGTCGGCATCTCCCCGGTGCCGGCCAGTGGGGTCCCCTTCGACGACCAGGCCTGGGCGCTCTTCTCCGGCGCGGCCGACGAGCCCGCCAACCGGCGGGTCATCGTCGACATGACCACGGGCAACCGGCTGAGCGGGGTATGGCTGGACGCCGTCGTCGCCCATTCCCGGCGTCACTCCACGCCCGCCGCCGTCGCGGGCTTCCTCCAGGCGTGGGCGAGGACGGACTTCCACACCGAGATCGAGGGCAACCCGGTCGAGGTGAAGGTGATCGTCGGCGAGCACGACCCCGCGCTGGGCGCGGACGTCATGGAGGCCACCTTCCGGCAGTGGTATCCGCGCTGCGAGGTGGAGGTGCTGTCCAACGCGGGCCACTACGCGATCGACGAGACGCCCGTCGCGCTGGCCACGTCCGTCGAGCGGTTCCTGACGACCCGGTGAGCGCGTCGGGGGGAGGGCGCGGCGGGGCGGGAGCAGGGCGCACGTAGCCTCGTCGCATGCCAGCCTCCCGACTCCACCGTGTCGCCGTGCTCGTGCTCGAGGGCGCCAAGCCGCTCGACGTCGGCATCCCCGCGCAGGTCTTCACGACCCGCGCGAGCATGCCCTACGAGGTACGGGTGTGCGGGGCGGCGCCCGGCCGCGTGACCGGCGGCGACGGCCTGGCGTACGACGTCGCCCACGGGCTGGAGGCGCTCGGGTGGGCCGACATCGTCTTCGTCCCCGGCTACCGGTTCCCGGACCGCGAGGACCCGCCGCGGGCCGTCGTCGACGCGCTGATCGCCGCCCACGCCCGGGGCGCGCGGCTCGCCGCCATCTCCACCGGCGCCTTCGCCCTCGCCGCCACGGGCCTGCTCGACGGCAGGCGCGCCACGACCCACTGGCACTACGCGCGGGCGCTCCAGACCAGGCACCCGCTGGTCCAGGTCGACGAGAACGTGCTCTTCGTCGACGAGGGCAGCGTGCTCACCTCCGCCGGCGCCGCCTCCGGCATCGACCTGTGCCTGCACATCCTGCGCGGCGACCTCGGGGTGGCCGCGTCCAACCACGCGGCCCGCCGCCTGGTCGCGGCCCCCTACCGCAGCGGCGGACAGGGCCAGTACGTGCCGCGCAGCGTGCCCGAGCCCAAGGGGGAGCGCTTCGGCGCCACCCGGGAGTGGGCGCTGCACCGGCTGGGCGAACCCCTCACGCTGGACGTCCTGGCGCGGCAGGCCGAGGTCTCGCCGCGCACCTTCTCCCGGCGTTTCGTCGAGGAGACCGGCTACACGCCGATGCAGTGGGTGATGCGCGCCAGGATCGACCTGGCCCGCGAACTGCTCGAGCGGTCGCAGCGCAGCGTCGAACAGATCGCCGCCGACGTCGGTCTGGGCACCGGCGCCAACCTGCGTCTGCACTTCCAGCGCATCCTCGGCACCACGCCGAGCGAGTACCGGCGCACCTTCACCCTGGGGGAGTGACCGGGCGAGCGACGGGGCGGGCGACGGGCGAGCGACGGGGCGGGCGACCGGTGGCACGATCCTTTCGAACTGTGGCGATCTCGCCACTGTCAGCGGCCCGGGCGGCTGGCGAGACTGATGGTGAAAGGAAGGACATCACCCATGACTCGCATCGCCATCAACGGATTCGGCCGCATCGGACGCAACGTGCTGCGCGCGCTGCTCGAGCGTGACAGCGCGCTCGAGATCGTCGCCGTCAACGACCTGACGGAGCCCACCGCGCTCGCCCGGCTGCTCGCCTACGACAGCACCTCCGGCCGGCTCGGACGCCCGGTGACCGTCGACGGTGACGTCCTCGTGGTCGACGGCCGCCGGATCAAGGTGCTGGCCGAGCGCGAGCCGGCGCAGCTGCCGTGGGCGGAACTCGGCGTCGACATCGTCCTGGAGGCCACCGGCCGCTTCACCTCGGCCAAGGCCGCCGGCGCCCACCTCGACGCGGGTGCGAAGAAGGTGCTCGTCAGCGCGCCCGCCGACGGCGCGGACGTCACGCTGGCGTTCGGGGTGAACACCGACGCCTACGACCCGGCGGTGCACACCATCGTCTCGAACGCCTCCTGCACCACCAACGCGCTCGCGCCGCTGGCCGCCGTCCTCGACGAACTCGCCGGCATCGAGCACGGGTTCATGACGACGGTGCACGCCTACACGCAGGAGCAGAACCTGCAGGACGGCCCGCACCGCGACCCCCGCCGGGCCCGCGCCGCCGGCGTCAACATCGTGCCGACCACGACCGGCGCGGCCAAGGCGATCGGCCTGGTGCTGCCGAACCTCGACGGCAAGCTGTCCGGCGACTCGATCCGCGTGCCGGTGCCGGTGGGCTCGATCGTCGAGCTCAACACGACCGTCGCCCGCGACGTGACCCGGGACGAGATCCTGGCCGCGTACCGCGCCGCCGCCGAGGGACCGCTCGCCGGCGTCCTGGAGTACTCGGACGACCCGCTGGTGTCCTCCGACATCACGGGCAACCCGGCCTCGTCGATCTTCGACTCGGCCCTCACCCGCGTCGACGGCCGCCACGTCAAGGTGGTCGCCTGGTACGACAACGAGTGGGGCTTCTCGAACCGCGTGATCGACACGCTCGAGCTCCTCGCCGCGGGCTGACCGGGCGGCGGGCGCCGGCTGCCGGGCGAGTCACCGACGGCCGCCCGACGCAGCCGGCACCGCCCTCCTGCTCACGGAGCGCGCGGCTTCCGCGCGCTCCGCGAGCATGCGCAGCAGCGTGCGCACGGACGTGATCCGGCCGGGTTCCAGTTCGCCGACCAGAACCTGGGCGCGGTCCGTCCGCGCGATGCCGACCAGGGCGCCGTCCGGGGCGTAGACGGCGCTCGCCCCTCCCGCCCGGCGATTGGCCGGGCCGCCGATCGCGTTGGCGAAGACGCTGTAGAAGGTGTTCTCCAGCGCGCGGGCAGGCATGTACACAGCGGCCCGGCGCTCGGCTCCCACGACGAACGCGCTGGCGCACACGTAGACGTGCGCACCGGAGAGGGCCGCGGCTCCGGCGTGCGCGGCGAAGGACATGTCGTAGCAGACGGCTCCGCCGAGCCGCCAGCCGTCGACCTCCCAGAACCCGTCCCCGCCCGTGCCGGCGGTGAAGATCCTGGCCTCGTCCGCGTGCCAGAGGTGCTGCTTCGTGTAGCCGAGACGGACCGAGCCGGACGGGGTGAACTCCAGCAGGCCGTTGGCGAGGCGGCCGTCGGCACGCCGGACCGCCGCACCGGCCAGTACCAGCGTCCCCGTCCGCACGGCCGCCTCGGCCAGGGCGTCCAGACGCCCGTCGGTGACGGCGCCGGTCG
>NZ_JACADT010000326.1:0-5676 GCF_013421635.1 Streptomyces sp. UH6
GCCCCAGCCCTCGACGGTGACCGGCACCAGGCCCGACCCCTCGATCACCGCGTCGACCTGGTCCCCCTTCAGCCGGTGGTAGTCCGCGATGTCGGAACGGGTGCCGACGCCCAGGGCGCGGCCGGCCTGCACGACCAGGCGGCGCACGCACTCGGTGTCGTCCACGTCGTCGTGGAGCAGGTCGCCGGGGACGGCGCGTTCGGCCAGGTCGTAGACGCGCTTCCAGCCGCGCCGCTCGACGCAGACGACCTCGCCGTACATCAGGGCCCGTTCCACCGCGACCTTCGAGGCGGACCAGTCCCACCACTCGGAGGTGCGCTTCGCCCCGCCCAGTTCGGTGGCGGTCAGCGGCCCCTCCGCCCGCAGCTGCTCGATCACCTGCTCGTAGGCGCCCTGGGGCAGTTCGTGGTTCCAGTGCGGACGGGCGCGGTAGGCGCGGCGGCGGAAGGCGAAGTGCGGCCACTCCTCGATGGGCAGGACGCAGGCGGCGTGCGACCAGTACTCGAACGAGTGGGGGCGGCCGTCGCGGTCCTTGCTCCAGTACGCCGACTCCACGGGCCCGCGGCCGACGGCGCCCAGACGGGCGTAGGGGACGAGCTCGTGGGAGCGGGCCAGCACGGAGATGGTGTCCAGCTGGACCGCGCCGAGGTGGCGGAGTATGCCGCGGACGCCACCGCGGCGGTCCGGCGCGCCCAGCAGCCCCTGGGCGCGCAGGGCTGTGCGCCTGGCCTCGTCGGCGGAGAGCTCGGCTACCGGACGGGGACGAGAACGCGCAGACATGACGGCCATGGAGGCACCCTAGAGGGCCCCGCCGACAGCCGTTTCCCGGGCCGGCGGATCGGCCGGTCAGAGCCGGCGGATCGGCCGGACGGGGCCGGGGGACGGCCGGTCAGGTCCGGGGATCAGCCGGTCAGGTCCGAGGGGATCAGGGAGGCGATCCAGGCGTCACGCTGGCCGCCCCGGCTGAACAGGGCCTGGCGCAGGGTGCCCTCGTGCACGAAACCGCAGCGGTCGGCGACCGCTCGGGAGGCCGTGTTGCCGACCTCCGCACGCCATTCGACGCGGGCGGCCTTCCGGTCGGTGAGACCCCAACGGCACAGGGTGCGGGCCGCCTCGGTCACCAGGCCGCGGCCCCGGTGCTCCTTCACGGACCAGAAGCCGAGCTCCAGGACGCCCGGGCCGCGCCTCATCAGACCCAGGCAGGCCGCCAGCGGGCCCTCGGCCCGCGCACCGCCGTCGCCGTGCCCGCCGTCGCCGTGCCCGCCTTCGGCGTTCCGGCCGCCGCCGTTCTCGTCGGCGAGGAAGGCCCCGAAGGTGTACTCGGTGTCCCCGGCCCAGCCCTGGGGCACCATCTCCCTGACGAATCCCCGCGCGTGCTCGGCGAGGTAGGGCGAGGGCACGGTGGTCCAGTGCTGGATCTCCGGGTCCTGGCAGGCCGCGAAGACGGCCCCCGCGTCGGCGGGGCCGAGCGGGCGCAGGATCAGGCGTTCGGTGGTGAGGATGACCGGCTCCATCGCCCGATTGTGCGGTCCGGTGTCGTGGGTGGCCAGCAGATTTTCGCCCACAGTGATATCGCGGCACGAGAGGTGGAGATGTCGGGCAATTCGGTCACCGGGCGCGGCACTATCGGACACTCCCACACGTTGTGTCCTGTTGGGAGCAGCTCACGGCGGCCGTCGGCCGCGGAGTTCTCCGCTCCACCGGGGCGAGGCCAGACCTCCCGGCGCGGCGGGGTCCTCGCATACGATGGCCGTTGCTCACACGTATTAGGCAAGCGAGTACCAGCAAGCGACCGTCCCAGGCCCGACCGGCAAGGAGACCAGCCCCCGTGTCCGTCCTCTCGAAGATCATGCGTGCAGGCGAAGGCAAGATCCTGCGCAAACTGCACCGCATCGCGGACCAGGTCAACTCCATCGAAGAGGACTTCGTCAACCTCTCCGACGCCGAGCTGCGAGCCCTCACCGACGAGTACCGCCAGCGGTACCAGGACGGTGAGAGCCTGGACGACCTGCTCCCCGAGGCGTTCGCCACCGTGCGCGAGGCCGCCAAGCGCGTCCTCGGCCAGCGGCACTACGACGTGCAGCTGATGGGCGGCGCCGCCCTCCACCTCGGCTACGTCGCCGAGATGAAGACCGGTGAGGGCAAGACCCTCGTCGGCACCCTGCCCGCCTACCTGAACGCGATCTCCGGCAAGGGCGTCCACCTGATCACGGTGAACGACTACCTGGCCGAGCGCGACTCCGAGATGATGGGCCGGGTCCACAAGTTCCTGGGCCTGACCGTGGGCTGCATCCTGGCGAACATGACGCCGGCCCAGCGCCGCGCGCAGTACGCCTGCGACATCACCTACGGCACCAACAACGAGTTCGGCTTCGACTACCTGCGCGACAACATGGCGTGGTCGAAGGACGAGCTGGTCCAGCGCGGCCACAACTACGCCATCGTCGACGAGGTCGACTCGATCCTCGTGGACGAGGCCCGTACCCCGCTGATCATCTCCGGTCCGGCGGACCAGGCCACCAAGTGGTACGCCGACTTCGCCAAGCTGGTCACCCGTCTCAAGAAGGGTGAGCCCGGCAACCCGCTCAAGGGCGTCTCGGAGACCGGCGACTACGACGTCGACGAGAAGAAGCGCACCGTCGCGATCCACGAGTCCGGTGTCGCGAAGGTCGAGGACTGGCTGGGCATCGACAACCTCTACGAGTCGGTGAACACCCCGCTGGTCGGCTACCTGAACAACGCCATCAAGGCCAAGGAGCTCTTCAAGAAGGACAAGGACTACGTCGTCATCGACGGCGAAGTCATGATCGTCGACGAGCACACCGGCCGTATCCTCGCCGGCCGCCGCTACAACGAGGGCATGCACCAGGCGATCGAGGCGAAGGAAGGGGTGCCGATCAAGGACGAGAACCAGACGCTCGCCACGATCACGCTGCAGAACTTCTTCCGCCTCTACGGCAAGCTCTCCGGCATGACCGGTACGGCCATGACCGAGGCCGCCGAGTTCCACCAGATCTACAAGCTCGGCGTGGTGCCGATCCCGACCAACCGGCCGATGGTCCGCAAGGACCAGTCGGACCTCATCTACCGCACCGAGGTCGCCAAGTTCGACGCGGTGGTCGACGACATCGCGGAGAAGCACACCAAGGGCCAGCCGATCCTGGTCGGCACGACCTCGGTCGAGAAGTCCGAGTACCTGTCGCAGCAGCTGTCCAAGCGCGGTGTCCAGCACGAGGTGCTGAACGCCAAGCACCACGAGCGTGAGGCGGTGATCGTCGCCCAGGCCGGTCGCCGGGGCGCCGTGACGGTCGCCACCAACATGGCCGGCCGTGGTACCGACATCAAGCTCGGCGGCAACCCCGAGGACCTCGCCGAGGCCGAGCTGCGGCAGATGGGCCTCGACCCCGAGGAGCACATCGAGGAGTGGGCGGCCGCCCTGCCCGCCGCCATGGAGCGCGCCGAGGCCGCGGTCAAGGCGGAGAAGGACGAGGTGGAGCGCCTCGGCGGTCTCTACGTCCTCGGCACCGAGCGGCACGAGTCGCGTCGTATCGACAACCAGCTGCGCGGTCGTTCCGGCCGGCAGGGCGACCCGGGCGAGTCCCGCTTCTACCTCTCGCTGGGCGACGACCTGATGCGCCTGTTCAAGGCGCAGATGGTCGAGCGCGTGATGTCCATGGCGAACGTGCCGGACGACGTGCCGATCGAGAACAAGATGGTCACCCGTGCCATCGCCTCCGCGCAGTCGCAGGTCGAGCAGCAGAACTTCGAGGCGCGCAAGAACGTCCTCAAGTACGACGAGGTGCTCAACCGCCAGCGTGAGGTCATCTACGGCGAGCGTCGCCGCGTGCTGGAGGGCGAGGACCTGCAGGAGCAGATCCAGCACTTCATGAACGACACCATCGACGCATACGTCTCCGCGGAGACCGCCGAGGGCTTCCCGGAGGACTGGGACCTGGACCGTCTGTGGGGCGCGTTCCGCCAGCTGTACCCGGTGAAGGTCACCGTCGAGGAGCTGGAGGAGGCGGCCGGCGAGCGTGCCGGTCTGACCGCCGACTTCATCGCCGAGTCCATCAAGGACGACATCCACGAGCAGTACGAGGCGCGTGAGACGCAGCTCGGCTCGGAGATCATGCGTGAGCTGGAGCGCCGGGTCGTGCTGTCGGTCCTGGACCGCAAGTGGCGTGAGCACCTCTACGAGATGGACTACCTCCAGGAGGGCATCGGCCTGCGCGCGATGGCGCAGAAGGACCCGCTGGTCGAGTACCAGCGCGAGGGCTTCGACATGTTCACCGCCATGATGGAGGGCATCAAGGAGGAGTCCGTCGGCTACCTGTTCAACCTGGAGGTCCAGGTCGAGCAGCAGGTCGAGGAGGTGCCGGTCTCCGACGAGGCGCCGTCGCTGTCGAAGGAGAACGCGGTTCCGGCGGGTGCCCGCCCGGAGATCCGCGCCAAGGGGCTGGACGCGCCGCAGCGGCCGGACCGGCTGCACTTCTCGGCGCCGACGGTGGACGGCGAGGGCGGGGTCGTCGAGGGCGACTTCACCAGTGACGGTGAGCCGGTGCGGTCCGCCGCGGACGGCCTGACCCGCGCCGAGCGTCGCAAGCAGGCCAAGTCCTCGGGGCGTCGCCGCAAGAAGTGACGTCGCCGCCGCGGGCCGGTGACGGCGAAGCGGTGAACGACCGGTGGTGAACGACCGGTGGTGAACGACAGGGGCCGGGCGCGGACAGCGCCCGGCCCCTTCGCGTTCGCCGTTCCGGCCCGCGGCCACCAGGGCGGTGGCTATTCTGCGGTCCATGACAAATCGGGGGACGGCCACGGCGTGGCGGACCGGCGCGGTGCCGCCGCGGGTGCCGCGGGCGTGCCCGGTGCGGGTGTCGGGGTCCGCCGCGGAGCGGGTGGACGGTCCTGCGGCGGTGCGGTGGGAGACCGCGCGGCCGCTGTCGGCCTGACGCGTCGTGGCGGGCGGCGGGGTGTGGCGGGCAGGCGTGTGGCTGTCGTGTCTGCTGGCGGTGGTGGCGGGCGCGTTCGTGTGGACCCGGCAGCTCAACGGGATGCCGCTGGTCGGCTTCGACATCACGTACGTGACGGACGACGTGCGCGGTGCGACGCATCCGGTGGCGTACGAGTACGTCAGGCACTTCGCCGGGCTGGTGGAGTGCGTGTTCCTGGTGGGGCTGACGGTGGGTGCGCGGGGCCCGCGGGTCCGTCTGGTCGCGGGGGGCGTCCTGCTCCTGGTGTGCGCGGTCCTGGTGACGACGGGCGTGCGGACCCTCGGGGACGCCTCGTCGCACGTGGACCTCTCGCGGGCGGCGGCCGACCGGTTCGCCGCTGCGGTCGTGTTCACGCTGGCCCTGTCGGCCCTGGGCGGGGCCGTGGCGCTGGTGTGCCGGAGGTTCGTCTTCCACGACGGCTTCGTCGCCGGCCTCCTGGCCGGTGCGGGTTCCCTGCACCTGGTGGCCGTCTTCCTGCTGGCCTCGGCCCTGGACCCGCCGATGGAGCTGACCGGGTGGGCGTGGGTGCCGGGGGTGTGCCATCTGGTGGCGGCGGGGTGTGTCGCGGCGTGGGTGGCGGGCCGCCGGGAGACGGCGCCGTTGCCCGGCTGACGGCGCGGTGCGGGGTCCGATCGCTGTCCGTCGGGCCCGTCTGTACGGCCCGCCTGTGGCCCGTGTATCCGGC
>NZ_JACADT010000327.1:0-5669 GCF_013421635.1 Streptomyces sp. UH6
CCGGCGGCCCCGCGCGGACGTGCGACCGCGCGGCACCACCGGGCCGGAGGGGTTCCGCCCTACTGGGGCGAGAAGGTGAGGATCAGCCGCGGCGTCCCCGAGGCCGCCGGCGCCTCACTGGACCACAGCCACAGCGCGTCCGTCCCCGCGGACGTCAGCGCCACGCCGTACTGCCCGCCCAGCGCGGCGCGCAGCGCGGCGACGTCCAGTTCCGTGGTGGCGTTGGAGCTGGACGCGGCCGGCGGGGTGAGCGTGCCCAGCGTGGCCGTGCCCAGGGCGGGCTTGGTGTTCCACGTGGTGCCCGCCTCGGTCCAGTCCCCGGTGACCGGCCGGACCGCGACGGCGTCCGCCGAACCGGCGGTGGCGGAGGAGTCCGTGCGGACCTCCAGCGCCGCACCGGTCAGCACCGTCCCGGCCGGCGCCTCGGGCAGCTCGAACCGCAGGTACGCCTCGTAGCCGGAGCTGCCCCGCACCGCCAGCGAGGTGGCGGAGCCGTAGGCGGTGCCCTTGGAGCCCTCGTTCACGTAGGTGTCCTCGGACGCCTGCACGGAGGTGACGGTGTCGCCCTGCCGGCTGGCCGCCTCGTGGTGGGCCGCGACCCGGGCGGCCGCGAGCACGGTCGGGTAGACCGCGGTCTCGTCGATCTGACCGGCGAAGTTGTCGCTGCTGGGACGCGAGGGCCAGCCGCTCAGGTTGTCGCCGCCCACCCGCCAGTACCCGGCGTAGCTCTGGTGCGTGGTGTACGAGGTGTTGCCCGCGACCCGCGCGCCGTCGACGTAGAGCGTCATGCCGCCGGGGCCCTGGGTCGCCACCACGTGGTGCCAGTCGCCGTCGTTGTAGCCGGCACCGGAGGACACCGTCCGCGTGGTGCCACCGTAGGCGCCGAAGATCAGCCGCCCGTCGTTGGCCATGTAGATGTGCTTGTCGTAGCTTCCGCTGTTCCTGGTGGTGTTGTTGCCGAAGCCGACCAGCTTGCCGCCGCGCGTGGTCGTGGTGCGGAACCAGGTCTCCACCGAGTAGGCGGCGCCGACGGTGGTGCGACGGTCGCTGTACAGGCGGTCGTCGGTGCCGTCGAAGCCGTACGAGGTGCCGTTGCCGGTGATCGCGCCCGCCTCGCCGAGGGTGGGGCCGCCGCTCATCACGCCGCTCAGGTCACCGGCCGAGGAGTCGCCGACGTAGGGCGTCGTCCTCTCGTCGTGGCGCCAGTACAGGTTCGGCCCGTCCGCCAGGACGGCCGAGCCGTACGGCTCGGCGGTCTTCGGCACGGTGACGCTCGCGGTCGCCGACAGGGCGCTGGTGTTGCCCGCCGGGTCCGAGGCGGTCACCCGGTAGGTGTACGTGGAGCCGGCGGTGACACCGGTGTCGGTGAAGGAGGCCTGCGGACGCTCCCAGTAGACCGAGTCGGCCTCCACCGTGCCGATCGGCGTGGAGGAGCCGTTGCGGTAGATCTTGTAGATCAGCCGGCTGTCGTCGTTGTCCATGCTGGTCCGCCAGCGGACCTTGACCTCGCCAGGCTCCGCCGCGTCCGCGCCGATCACCGGCACGGTGGGCGCGCCCACGTCACCGGTGGAGGCGAACCGGGTGAGGCCCTGCGCCGCCGCACCGTTCACCGTGGTGAACTCGCCGCCGGACCACAGGTACTGGACGCCGTTCTTGGACGAGACGGTCAGCGCGCGCGGGCCGATGCCCTCGCCGAGGCCGTCGTTGCTGTCCGGGAACCAGCCCAGCTTGGCGGTCGAGGTGGTGGGCTGGGCCAGGAAGTGCTGGCGCCGGCCGTCGGGGAACTCGCCGACGCTGGAGCAGTCGTGGGCGTGCGAGGCGCTGTAGAGGACGTCCTGGTAGGACTCCACCGCCTGGGTGGCGCCCAGGCAGGTGTCACGCCAGCGCTGGTCGAAGGTGCCCAGGTCCAGGGCGATCCGGCCGTCGAAGACGCCGCCGCCGGTGCCCTCGTTGCCGGTGTAGAACCCGGTCCCGTCGGTGTCGATGTCCTTGACCACCGAGGTGGTGGGGATGAACCCGGAACCGTAGGCCCGTTCCACCGCGCCGCTGGCCGCGTCCACCACGGCCAGGGCGTGCGAGCTCTGCCCGTTGACGGTGAAGAAGTCGCCGCCGAGCAGGGCGTGCTGCCCGTCGGGGGTGATCTCGATCGCCCGGCCCGGCTCGTCCACGTTCGCGGTGAACGGGCGCACCGCCCCGCTGACCGCGTCCACGGCCGCGAAGCGCTCCCGCGGCTGGCCGCTGACGCTGGTGAAGTCGCCGCCCGCGTACACCGTGTCCTCGGTGACGGCCAGCGCCCGCACGGTCGCCGGGAAGGCGGCGTTGAAGCCGCCGCGCGGCGTGCAGGTGTCGATGTCGATGGCAGCCACGCTGGACACCGCGGTGCCGTTGACCGCCCCGAAGTAGCCGCCCACGTAGAGCGTCTCCTCGTCGGGCGAGACGGCCAGCGCGCGGACGGTGGCGGTGCCGGAGGACACCGTGAAGGACAGCTCGCAGTCGGTGGGCGCGCCCGTGGCGGCGTCCAGCGCCACGAAGTTCACCGCCTGCCGCTCACTGCCCGTTCCCCCCTCGGGGGGACGCACCGCGGAGAAGGTGCCGCCGGCGAAGACCACGCCGTCCGCCTGGGCGAGCGCCCAGACGATGCCGTTGGTCTGCCAGGTGGGCAGATCGTCCGCGGTGAAGGCGACCGACTCGCTGATCGCGCCGGCCTGCGGCGTCGCGACGGCCGCAAGGCCCGCCGCGAGCACCGTCGCGAGGGCCGCGCTCAGCCCTCTCGTTCTTCTCATCGAACCCCCAAACAAACGGCCCTGGGGCCGCCCCTGACGCGTCCGGCGGGACGCCGGACGCGTTGTCTCCCTCTGTTTCCGGCCGGCTCCCGTCCCCCCGGGACCCGGCCGGAACCCGCGCGCCGTGGGCCGGTACCGTCCCGGAACCGGCCCCGGCGCGACAACCGGTGGATCAGTGGATCAGTGGATCAGTGGATCGGCGGATCAGCGGTCGACGCGCACCGCGGTGCCCGCCAGTTCGGCGGTCACCTGCCGGACGTCGGCGTCGACCATGATCCGGGCGAGTTCCTCCACCCTGACCTCGGGCTTCCAGCCGAGCAGCCGCTCGGCCTTGGAGGCGTCGCCGATCAGAGCGTCCACCTCGCTCGGACGCTCGTACTTGGCGTCGTGGCGGACGTGCTCGCGCCAGTCCAGCCCCGCGTGCCCGAACGCCGTCTCCAGGAACTCGCGCACCGTGGCGGGCACCCCGGTGGCGACCACGTAGTCGGTCGGCTCGTCCTGCTGGAGCATGCGCCACATGGCGTCCACGTACTCGGGCGCGTAGCCCCAGTCGCGGACCGCGTCCAGGTTGCCCAGGTAGAGCTCCTGCTGCAGGCCCGCCTTGATACGGGCCACCGCGCGGGTGATCTTCCGGGTCACGAAGGTCTCGCCCCGGCGCGGCGACTCGTGGTTGAACAGGATGCCGTTGACCGCGTACATCCCGTACGCCTCACGGTAGTTGACGGTCGACCAGTAGGCGTAGACCTTGGCCGCGCCGTAGGGGCTGCGCGGGTGGAACGGGGTCCCCTCGTTCTGCGGGGGCGGCGTCGCGCCGAACATCTCCGAGGACGACGCCTGGTAGAAGCGGGTGTGGATGCCGGCCGCGCGCACCGCCTCCAGCAGCCGCAGCGAGCCCAGCCCGGTGGCGTCGCCGGTGTACAGCGGGGCGTCGAAGGAGACCCGCACATGGGACTGCGCGCCCAGGTTGTACACCTCGTCGGGCTGTATCTCCCGCAGCAGGTTGACCAGGGCGACACCGTCGCAGAGGTCGGCGTGGTGCAGCACGAAGCGGCGGCCGGGCTCCTGCGGGCCCTGGTAGATGTGGTCGATCCGCTCGGTGTTGAAGCTGGAGGAACGGCGCACCAGCCCGTGCACCGTGTACCCCTTCTCCAGCAGCAGCTCCGACAGGTACGAGCCGTCCTGGCCGGTCACCCCGGTGATCAACGCGGTCTTGGTCATGAGTGCATCCCCTCCCCGACGGGCCGGAGTACCGGCCGCGCCCCGTGCTCGGTCACACGCTCCGTACGCGCACAGTACGTACGGAAATCTTCTGAAATGCGCGGGCTTCGCCCCCGGCTGCTGGCATGATCCGAGCCATGACACTTCTTGCGCCGCAGTCCCGGATATTCGTGGCCGGCCACCGCGGGCTGGTGGGTTCCGCGGTGGTCCGCCGCCTCACCGCCGACGGACACGAGGTCCTCACCCGCCCCCGCGCCGACCTGGACCTGCGGGACGCCGCGGCCACCGCCGCCCACCTCGCCGACGTCCGCCCGGACGCGGTGGTCCTGGCCGCCGCGAAGGTGGGCGGCATCATGGCGAACAGCACCCGCCCGGTGGAGTTCCTCGAGGACAACCTGCGGATCCAGCTGAGCGTGATCTCCGGCTCGCACGCCGCCGGGGTGGGCCGGCTGCTCTTCCTGGGCTCCTCGTGCATCTATCCCAAGTTCGCGCCCCAGCCCATCCGCGAGGACGCGCTGCTCACCGGTCCGCTGGAGCCCACCAACGAGCCGTACGCCCTCGCGAAGATCGCCGGCATCTGCCAGGTGCAGTCCTACCGCCGCCAGTTCGGGGCCTCCTGGATCAGCGCCATGCCCACCAACCTCTACGGGCCCGGCGACAACTTCGACCTGGAGACCTCGCACGTCCTGCCCGCGCTGGTCCGCCGCTTCCACGAGGCCCGCGAGTCCGGCGCGGACCACGTCACCCTGTGGGGCTCCGGGTCCCCGCGCCGGGAGTTCCTGCACGTCGACGACCTGGCCTCGGCCTGCGTCCGGCTGCTGGAGGCCTACGACGGCGACGAGCCGGTCAACGTCGGCTGCGGCGAGGACCTGACCATCCGTGAGCTCGCCGGGACGGTGGCCGACGTCACCGGCTTCACCGGCGAGGTCCGCTGGGACACCTCCAAGCCGGACGGCACGCCCCGCAAGCTGCTGGACGTCTCCCGGCTGACCGGGCTCGGCTGGAAGCCGTCCGTCGCGCTGCGCGACGGCATCGACGGCACCTACCGCTGGTGGCTGTCCCAGGGCGCGGGCGCCTCCCGCGCCTGATCCCGGCCGCACCGCTTCGGTCTCTCAGTACGCTCCGCGGCCGTCGGCGACGGCGCGGAGCGTACGGCTGAGCACGTCGAGGTCGCTGACGAACGACCAGTTGTCCACGTAGTGCAGGTCGAGCTGGACCGTTTCCTCCCACGAGAGGTCCGACCGGCCGCTGACCTGCCACAACCCCGTCATGCCGGGTTTCACCCGCAGCCGGCGCAGCGCGGTCGCGTCGTACCCGGCGACCTCCTCGGGCAGCGGCGGGCGCGGACCCACCAGGGACATGTCACCGAGGAGGACGTTGAAGAGCTGCGGCAGCTCGTCCAGCGAGGTACGGCGCAGCAGCCGCCCGACCCGGGTCACCCGCGGGTCGCGGCGCATCTTGAACATCAGCCCGTCGTTCTCGTTCCGCTCGGCCAGTTCGTCCTTGCGGGAGTCCGCGTCCACCACCATGGTGCGGAACTTCCACATCACGAAGAGTTCCTGGTCACGGCCGATCCGCTGCTGCCGGTAGAACGCCGGGCCGCGCGAGTCCAGCCGGACGGCCAGCGCGGTCAGCGCCAGGAGCGGGGCGAGCGCCAGCAGGCCGAGC
>NZ_JACADT010000328.1:0-5664 GCF_013421635.1 Streptomyces sp. UH6
CGGCGACCGCGCCGACGGCGCGGACCTTGGCGCCGGTGGCGCTGGGCAGCGGGCAGTCGACGCCGGTGAGCGTGTCCGGGGAGCGGGCGTAGAGGTTGGGGCGTTCGGAGACCAGGACCCGTTCGTCGGCGCGCAGCCGCAGCAGCTGGGCCGCGGCGCGGATGTCGAGGGCCTGGTGCGCGGGGAGCAGGCAGGTGCGGACCTCGCCGCAGAGCAGCACGGCGCCCTCGCCGTCGTTCTCCCCCGCGCTCATGCCACCACCCCCCTGGTGTTCCTGCCCCGGCCCCCGTGCCATGTCACTGTCCCGCGTAGAAGACGTAGGAGATCCGGTCGGCCACGGAGGCGGGGACGGCGACGCCCTCCCCCGCGGACCGCGCGGCGACCTGCTGGAGCGCCCCGGGGTCGACCTCGGTCTGGTCGAGGATCACCCGGACCGCGTGTTCCACCGGCACGAACCGGTTGGGCAGCACCGAGCAGGTGCGGTAGGCGGCGAACGGGGCGGCCCGGGGCTGGAGCTGGAGCAGCGGCGGCATCTCGTCCCAGTCGTCCGGGAAGGGCCCTTCGTGCGGCCGCGGGGTCAGCACCGCCTCGCCCTCGTTGCGCAGCAGGCCGAGCCGGGCGAGCTGCCAGACGGCGGCGAGGAAGGGGCAGGACCACAGTTTCCGGCCGCCGGGGCGTTCGCTCCACAGCTCGACGTCGAGGAAGACGGAGTGCTGGCGGGCCGCGGTCTCCCGGGGCGCCTGCCAGGGGATCGCCTTCTTCATCGCCTGCGGCGTGCGGGCGACGGGACTGCGTTCGCCGTTGGCGAGCCAGCCGGTCTGTCCGGCGGGCGGGCGGGCCCCGTAGGCGCCGGGAGGAGGGGACTCCACCAGACGCCCGGCGACCGCCTCGGCGACCGGCGCTCCCTCGGCCTCGGCGCAGCCGGACTCGCGGGCCAGGTAGTCGATGTCCAGCCCGGCCCGCTCGGCCTCGGCGAGCAGTGTCGGCACCAGTTCGCGGGGGGTGGAGAAACGGGTGAAGTAGTCGTCGATCAGGAAGCAGGTGGAGATCCGGGGCCGCTTGCCGGTCTCGGCGCGGGCGGTCTCGCGCACCGCCTCCGCCCAGTGGACGACCTGGGCGAAATGGCGGCGCAGCCGCTCGGGTCCGGCCTCGAAGTCCTCCATGTAGAGGTGGCCGAGTTCGAGCGAGAGATGGGAGAGCGGGACCGCCTGGGTGCGCGGTTCGGCGGTGGTCTCGCGGAACACGGCTTCCGTCATGGCCGCCCCCAGTAGGCGTCGTCGGTGAGGCGGCGGGCGATCTCCTCGATCGCCTCCAGCGTCTCCTTGTTGGCGATCTGCTTGGAGAGCACGTCCTCCTCGGTGATCAGCTGTTCGCGCCACTGGAGGATGGGCTCCAGCGGCACGATGCCGAGGACGACGCTGTCGCCGATGCGGTTGTCGGAGGCCAGGCGGCGCAGGGCCTCGTCGCAGGCCTGCATCCAGGCGGCCTGCGCGGGGGTCACCTGCGACCACAGGGGCGACTCGGGGTCGGGCACGGCGGCCCGGACGAAGCGGATGTGGCCGCGCAGTTCGTCCTTGTCGTGGCCGTGTCCGGCGCCGCACTCGAGGATGCCGAAGTCCTTGTGGACCAGGCCGGCCGCGGCGATGACGTGCTGGCGGGTCCAGCGGTGGAAGACCAGCCAGCGGAAGGGGACGTGGCGCATCCGGGGGTGCGCGGTGGCAGCCAGGACCATGTCCATGGCGTAGCTGCGGCCGGCGCTGAGGTCGACGACGATCAGGTCGAACTCGGTGTTGAGCCGCAGCAGCAGGTCGACGCAGCGCTCCAGGGTGTCTTCGTCGGTGGCGAACTCGCCGCCGCTGATGTTGCCCGGGAAGAGCACCATGCGGCCCGCCTGGTTGGGCCGGTTGCGCAGCACGGGGTGCTCGGTCTGCCGCCACACGTCGATCTTGGCCGGTTCGTTGGTCTCGCCCTCCAGGTAGGAGTGGAGGCCGTTCTCCTGGATGCCGCGGATCGCGCCGGGCACGTCGAAGACGGCGGCGGCGGTGGGAGAGCCGAAGTCGAAGTCCACGTAGGCCACGTGGTCGCCGAGCAGGGCGCGCTGGTAGGCCAGATTGGCACTGGTCACCGAGCGGCCGGTGCCTCCTTTGTCGGAGGCGGCGAAGACGAGCACGGCTCAGACCTCCTGGGCGGCGGCGTCCCTGGCCTGGGACAGGGTGTCGAGTTCACGGAGCACGGGCAGGGACAGCGCGAAGGCGGTGGCGGGTTGCTGCTCGACCAGCTCGCGGGCCCGTTCGAGACGGGCCTCGATGGAGCGCATGGCCCGGCCGCGTCCGCCGTCGTCGGTGGGTGCGGCCTCCAGCTGCTCCTTGCCGAACAGGTGGGTGGCCTCGCTGAGCAGGTGGCGGGCGAGGTCGGCGAGGTCGGCGCTGCGGATCGGGTCCTGGTGGTAGAGCTGGCGGGCGGCGACCAGGCATTCGGTGACGCGCTCGGTGACCGACCAGGAGAGCCGGGAGGGGATCCCCTGGAGCTCCGGGTAGGCGCCCTTGATGTCGTCCCAGAGGCCGGTTCCCTCGCCGTCCTCGATCCGGCGGGCCCACAGGTGCTCGAAGATCTGCTCGGCGAGCCGCAGCAGCCGGTCCTGGCTGGTGAGGTTGCGGGAGAGCTCGGCGAGCTGGATGGTCCGCTTGAGGAGGTGGGCGGAGAAGTCGGTCATCCGCCACAGCAGCGGTGGCTGCCCGTTCTTGCCCGCCCCGGAGAGCGGCAGGGTGGCGCCGGGGCTGTGCAGGTGGACGTAGGGGTCGTCGAAGGTGAGCCGGCTGGTGACGCGGCCTCGTTCGGCGAGCCGCTCCATGATGGCGACGGTGCGGGTGAGGTCGTCGTCGGTGGCGCGGCGGCGCACCAGGTCGTGCACGAGGATGGCGGCGACGGTGAGGGAGTAGTACTCGGACTCCAGCTGGAGGCCGGTGGTGCGCCAGGGCAGGTCCTCCAGGGGCCAGCGGGCCTCGCCGAAGCGGGCGATGCGGGACCAGTACTGCTGGCTGATCTCCCAGCGCAGGCGCAGCGCCTCGGCGAGCTTCTGCTGGTCGGAGTCGAGCAGGCCCAGGGTGAGGGTGCGCTCGGAGAAGAGGTCCTGGATACCGTCGAGGGCGATGACGGTGAAGTACACGTAGGGCAGGTTGTCGGCGACGCCGGGCGGCTGGCTCACCGGCGGCTCGGACAGGTCGGTGATCTCCGGGGCCTCCCGGACGATGCTCCAGGCCCAGCCGCACTCGAAGAGCTGGTTGTCGTCGCGCAGCATCTCCTCGACGTCGATGCCGAGGATGAGGCTCTCGCCGATGGTCGCCCGCAGCGCCTTGAACCGGCGGGAGAACTGCTGGATCACCGCGCGGTCGGACTGGCGGCCCTGGCCGATCAGCTGGACCAGCCGCCTGCCCTGGTCGGACTCGGGCTCGAAGACGTTGACGCTGAACGACCGCAGCAGGCTGACCATGGCGGCGGTCAGCCGGGCGCGGGTGGCCTCTCTGAGGTCCTCCACCGCCTGGCGCACGTCGCTGCGGGCGGTGGTGTCCTCGTAGACCTTGAGGAAACCGAGCGCGGCGAGGCAGAGCGTGATGGACATGGAGTACGAGTCCACGACGCCCCACTGCCGCTGCTCGGGGGTGACCTGGTCCTCGGACCTCCGGGGCCGGAAGTAGTGCCCGCCGGCGAAGGTGGGCTCCCCGTCGGGCCCGGTGTGCTTCTGCATGAACTCGCTGAGCACGGCGACGATGTTGGCCGGAATCTCCAGGCGGGTGCCGACCTGTTCCAGCGCCCGCAGGACGTCCCGTTCGGTGGTGTCGGGCTGGTCGAGACGGAAGGCGGGGATCTCCGTCGCCGGATAGAGCAGGCACAGCAGCCGCTCGGCGTCCGCGACGGAGCTGACTCCGCCGAGCTCCCCCCAGGTGAACTTGCCCCCGTCCTGGAAGGAGTGCCGGCCGATGGCCCGCCAGATGTCCAGCAGGTGCTGGCGCGGTTTGATCTGCATTCCCCGTACCCCTCACAACAGATCAACCGGGCGGCCTCCCGCCCGGCTCGTTCAGTCGGACCTGCGGAAACCGAGGGCCAGCAGCATGCCCTCGTGGCCGTCGCGCAGGGTGAAGTCCAGCTCGTGGTAGGTGACCTTCTGCGCCAGCGGGTCCAGCGCCCTGGCGACCTCCGGCTGGTCGACCTTGTACGCAGGGAACTCGTAGGAGCCCACCTCGTAGCCCTCGGACTGGAGCATGAAGGCCGCGGCGAACGGCGCGCCCGGCTCGAGGACCCCCAGGAAGCGGTCGACCGCCGCCAGGAACTCCTCACGGGAGCTGGACATGGACTCCGCGACGAAGAACATCGCGCCCACGCCCCAGCGTTCGGCGCTGCCGCCGAGCTCCAGCAGGTCACCGGGGCGGGGGGCGGCCGCCTTGCCGAACCGCTCGCGCCGCTCGGCGTGCACCGCCTTGTACTCGGGGTACGCGGCCAGTTCGTCCCAGAAGGCCTCCCAGGCGGTGTCGAAGCCGCCCTCCTCGAGGTCCGCCTGCCTGCGCAGGTAGTCGAGGTTCTTGGGCCCCTTCTCCAGCAGCGTGATCTCCGAGCACCAGGGCAGCATGCACAGCGCCGGGTAGAGGTTGGCGCCCGCGCCCACGTCGACCCCCTTCACCGGCCCGTGGAGACCTCCGCCGAAATGGTCGATCAAATGCTTGCCGACCAGGCGGACGATCTGCTTGTCGACGTCAAGTGGGGTGGCATAGTTCCGCTTCACATAATCATCTGGGCAGAACTGGTCCCATGGTGCTTCAGAATTGAGGGCCATTTCTAGAAAATACCAACGCCAGCGGCCCTCCGAACCCCCAACGCCAGGCCAACATAGCAAAGTCGGCCCCAGTCGACGCCCCGTGGCCCCTCCATCAACACGCTTGCATGGAACGGGACTTGGTGGGAAGGCTTTCCACACCCCCACCGGCTCCGGCCGGCCGCCCGCGCACTGGATTCACTCGAAGGTGGTGCGCCCGCATGACCGCATACACGGAGGCCCTCCCCTCCGCCCCGCCGGAGCTGGTCCTCCGACGCGCGGAGGAATCGGATCTTCCCGAACTGCGCCGTCTGGACCAAGAGATCTTCGGCCAGTTCGCCTACCCGCCCTTTCTTCTCCGCCAGCTCTTCGATCTCTGCCAGCGGCACTTCCTGGTGCTGGACGACGGCTCCGGCCTGCTGCACGGCTACGTGCTGGCCGGGACCGACGCGCTGAGCGAGGACTGCTGGATCCTGGGGCTCTGCGTCACCCGGGACCGCCGGGGGCGCGGACTGGGCCGGGACCTGATGCGCGAGATCCTGCTGCTGCTGCGGGACGACGGGATCGGGGTCGTCCGGCTGACCGTGGAGCCGGCCAACAGCGCGGCCATCCTGCTCTACCGCTCCCTCGACTTCAGCTGCGAGGAACCCGACGGCGGGATGCGGCCGGACTACTTCGGGCCCGGCCAGGACCGTCTGGTGATGCGGCTGGACCTCAGCCCCGCCGGGCCGGCGCGCTGAACCGCCGGACGTAGCGCCGCTGCCACGGCGTCTCCACCGCGTGGGGGTGGTAGTGGCGGCGGACCCAGGCCACCGCCTCGGCGGGCGCCACCCCGTCGAGGACGGCCAGACAGGCCA
>NZ_JACADT010000329.1:0-5656 GCF_013421635.1 Streptomyces sp. UH6
TGGCGGGGCGCAGCCCGGGCACGCGGCGCCGCAGGTGCTGGGCGCGGGCGCGGTGCAGGAACTCCCGGTGGGTGCCGGGCGGCAGACGGTCGGCGCGGCTCAGGACGGTGAAGCAGTGGTCCGTCATGCGCTGGAAGAGCGGTCCCCGCCAGTGGGCCAGGGCGGGACGGGCGTCGAGGAAGGCGAAGACGCGGTCGTACTGGGCGAACACGTCGAAGTGCTGCCGCCCGGGGGTGCCGAGGATGTTGCCCAGGCGTCGCTGCCGGTAGTGGAGGCAGACCCGGTCGAGGGTGGCCAGCGACCCGGCGGCCAGCAGGGCCGGGTAGGTGAACGGGATGTCCTCGTAGCAGCCCGGCGGGAAGCGGAGGTCCTCCCGTTCCAGGAAGGCGCGCCGGTAGGCCTTGTTCCAGACGACCATCAGCAGGTTGAGCAGCCCGGGCCGGTCGTCCAGCCGGAACGGTGCGGGGCCGTCCTCGCCGAGTTCGGCGGCGAGCCGGTTGCGGACGGTGCCGCCGTCCAGGTGGAGGCGGGCGTAGTCGTAGACCAGGACGTCCGGGTCGCCGGTGTGCTCCAGCCGTTCGGCGACGGCCCGCAGGGCGTGCGGGGTGAGGGTGTCGTCGCCGTCGAGGAAGATCAGGTAGTCGCCGGCCGCCTGCTCCATGCCGGCGTTGCGGGCGGGGCCGAGACCGCTGTTGCGGTCCAGGTGGACGGCGCGGACACGGGGGTCGCGGGCGGCGAACTCCTCGATGATCACCCCGCACCGGTCCGGGGAGCCGTCGTCGACCACGATCAGCTCCAGGTCCGCGTACGACTGCCCGAGCACCGACTCCAGGCAGGAGTGGAGGTAGGCCTGGACCCGGTACGCGGGCACGATGACACTGAACCTGGGCAACGGCACATCCAGGGGGTGACGGGGGCGGTCGGCCGGAGCGGAGACATCCGAAGGTGTGACATGGATACGCTCCGCCGCCCTGCCGAGTGGCCACGCCGCACGCGTGTCGGGGCGGCCCGGTGACCGGACCGCCCCTTCAGGTGAACGGATTCGCCCGCTTGACGGACGCTTCCGATCGAGTGATGCGCGTGATCGTTGCCCGTTGTGCGGCCGCCGTGTGACGGGCCACCTGACGAGCCGTGTGACGGACCACGTGACGGGCTACTTGACGGCGCCCGCCATCACGCCGGAGACGAACTGGCGCTGGAAGGCGAAGAACACCGCCAGCGGGATCGCCATGGACAGGAACGCGCCCGGCGCCAGCACGTCGATGTTGTTGCCGAACTGCCTCACCTGGGTCTGCAGCGCGACCGTGATCGGCTGGCTGCCGGAGTCGGCGAAGACCAGCGCCACCAGCATGTCGTTCCACACCCACAGGAACTGGAAGATGCCCAGGCTCGCCACCGCCGGACCGCCCAGCGGCAGCACCACCCGGGTGAACAGCCGCAGTTCGCCCGCCCCGTCCAGCCGGGCGGCCTCCAGCAGTTCGCGCGGGATCTCCGCGAAGAAGTTCCGCAGCAGGAACACCGCGAAGGGCAGGCCGAACCCGGTGTGGAACAGCACCACGCCCGCGATCGACCCGAAGAGCCCGAGGTCGCCGAAGAGTTCGGCGATCGGCAGCAGCGCCACCTGGACCGGCACCACGATCAGGCCGACCACGCCCAGGAACCACCAGTCCCGCCCCGGGAACTCCATCCAGGCGAACGCGTACCCGGCGAGCGCACCGATCAGCACCACCAGCAGGGTGGCCGGCACGGTGATCAGCAGGGTGTTGAGCAGCGAACCGGTGATGTCGCCGTTGCCCAGCAGGTTCGCGTACGACTCGAAGGTCAGCCGCGAGGGCTCGGTGAGGACGGTCCACCAGCCGCTCTCCGCCATGTCCTGCGGCGAGCGCAGCGAGGAGAGCAGCAGGCCGATGGTGGGCACCAGCCAGAACAGGCCGACCACCACCAGGAACAGCCGGACCAGCGTGCCGCCCAGCCCGGAGACCAGCCGGGAGGCGAGGGAGGGCCTGGCGCGCCCCGCGGCCGGGGCCGGTGCCGGGGTCGCCGCCGGGGTTGTCGCCGTCGACGTCATCGCTGTCGGCCCTCCTGCCTGATCCGCCGGACGTTGAACCACATCACCGGGACGACGAGCAGCAGCAGGAAGACCGAGATGGCGCTGGCGACTCCCGGCTGGTCCTCGGCGAAGCCCTTCCGGTAGAGCTCCAGGGCGAGCACGTTGGCGTCGTCCTGGGCCGAGCCCGGCGGGATGATGAAGACCAGGTCGAAGATCTTCAGCACGTTGATCATCAGCGTGACCAGCACCACGCCCAGCACGGGTGCGAGCAGCGGCACGGTGATCCGGCGGAACACCTGCCACTCGGTCGCCCCGTCCACCCGGGCCGCCTCCAGCAGCTCCCGCGGCACGCCCGCGAGGCCCGCGGCGATCAGCACCATCGCGAACCCGGCCCACATCCACACGTACGCCCCGATCACCGCGGGGGTGACCAGGGACGGGCCGAGCCACTCCAGCCCGTTGTAGGGCTGGCGGAAGTTCTCCGCGGGCAGCCGCAGCAGTGCGCCGTCGGCCTTCGAGGACAGGCTGAAGGAGCCGTCGGCGGCCGCCGTGGCCCTCTCCACGACCTTGCCGTCCTTGACCGCCTCGATCCGCATGCCCGGATAGCCGACCTCGGTGGCGTCGGGTTCGTTGAGCGTGCCCACGCCCTTGCCACGGGTGAAGTCCTGCCAGGTCACGCCGGTGATCCGCGCCGGATCCGCGGAGGCCGGGCGGGCCGGGGCGGCCTCCTCGGGCATCACGTCGGGCGCGACGCCCACCAGGGGGAGCGACACCGGCGTGCCCGCCCGCACCGGGTCGGTGGTGGTGAACGAGCCGCCGCCGGACGGCTCCAGCGGCGACTCGCGGCCCGGGTGCGCCTTGGGGAAGGCGGAGGACTCGGCGAAGGTGTCGTGCACCCCCACCCAGACCGCGTTGGCGATGCCCTTGTCCGGGTCCTGGTCGTAGACCAGGCGGAAGATGATGCCCGCCGCCAGCATGGAGATCGCCATCGGCATGAAGACGACCAGTTTGAACGCCGTTCCCCAGCGCACCCGTTCGGTGAGGACCGCGAAGACCAGACCGAGCGCGGTGGCGACGGCCGGGGCGACCACGACCCAGATCAGGTTGTTGGTCAGCGCCGTCAGGATGCCGTCGTCGGTGAAGAGCTCGGCGTAGTTGTCGAAGCCGACGAAGTCGTCGCCGGTGCGGCCGAAGAGGCTGCGCAGCAGCGAGTACCCGATGGGGTACAGCACCAGCGCGCCCAGCAGCACCAGGGCGGGCAGCAGGAACAGGAAGGGCAGCGCGGACGTCCGTCTGCGGGACGCCCGGCCGCGCGGGGACCGCTCGGCGGGGGCGCCCCCGGCGGGCCTGGCCGCCGGGGTCCCCCCTTCTTCCTTCGTCACGGCCGGTTCCATCGGGCCTCAGTCCCCGTAGGCCTTGGCCGCCTCGGCCTCGAGCTTCTCCTGGGCGCCCTCGACGTCCTTCGGGTTCTTCAGGAAGTCCTGGAGGATCTTCCACTCGCCCTTGCCGGGCGTACCGCCGAACGCCTGCGGCGCCTGGTCGGACATGTCGAACCGGAAGTCGTCACCGGCCTGCACCAGCGCCTCGGCCATCTTCCGCTGGACCTCGTTGGGGTAGGCGGACGAGTCCACCGCCTTGTTCGGCGAGAGGTAGCCGCCCAGCTTCGCCTGGATGCCGGCGGCGTCCGGGGAGGCCAGGAAGGTGGCCAGGGCCTGCGAGGCCTCCGAGTCCTCGAGGATCACCGCGGCGTCGCCGCCGGAGACCACCGGCGCGATGTCGCCCACCGCCGGGAAGGGGAACACCTTGGCGTCGGTGCCGACCTTCGCCTCGGTCTCGCCGATGTTGACCTGCACGAAGTCGCCCTCGTAGACCATGCCGGCCTTGGGCTGGTCGCCGCCGGTGAAGGTCTGGGTCACCGAGGCCGGGAACTCCGTCTGCAGCGCGCCGTCGGCGCCGCCCGCCACGTAGTCGGCCTTGCCCCACACCTGCGCCAGGGTGGTCAGCGCGTCCTTGACCGAGGGGTCGGTCCAGGGGATCTCGTGCGCCGCGAGCTGGTCGTACTTCTCGGGACCCGCCTGGGAGAGGTAGACGTTCTCGAACCAGTCGGTGAGCGTCCAGCCGTCCGCGCCGCCGACCGAGAAGGGCGTGACGCCGGAGTCGTAGACCGTCTGCGCGGTGGTCAGCAGCTCGTCCCAGGTCTTGGGCTCGCTCGCCCCGGCGTTCTCGAAGACCTGGGCGTTGTACCAGATCAGGGACTTGTTGGCGGCCTTGTAGTAGACGCCGTACTGCTTGCCGTCGACGGTGCCGAGGTCCTGCCAGCCCTTGCTGTAGTTCTTGGCGAGCTGCGCCTGGGCGTCCGCGCCGAGGGGCTTGGCCCAGCCCTTCTCCACGGCCTGGTGGATCGCGCCCACCTGCGGGAGCATCGCCACGTCCGGCGGGGAGCCGCCGGCGATCTTGGAGCCGAGGAAGTTGATGATCGGGTCCTGGGCGGGAACGAAGGTGACCTTGGCGCCGGTCCGCTTCTCGAACTCGGCGAGGACCTTCTTGAAGTTCTCCTGCTCCGTGCCCGTCCAGACGGCGGCGACCTCCAGGGTCTGCCCGTCCAGCTTCGGCAGCTTCACGGTCTGCCCCGCGGCGCCGGTGCCGCCGCCCTCGTCCGTCTTCTTCTCGCCGTCCCCGTCACCGCCGCACGCGGTGAGGGCGAGTGCGAGGGTGGTGGCCACCAGTGCGGTGGGGACCCGGGAAGTGGCCAGCGCCTTGCGTATGCGCATCGTTGCCCCGTTCTTCGTTCGTCCTTGAACGTGTCGGTGGACGCGTTTGCGCCAAGCGCATTCCCAACAGGTGGGCTCTCTACGCCCGTTGAGGGGACCCGGTCGCCCGGCGGCCGGGCGCGGCCCCCGATCGTTGTCCCGCCGTGACCTTTCCCGGGCCCCGCCGCGGCCGGGCCGGTGCGGGCGGGACCGGGAGAGGGCTGCGATGCTGCCGGTATGAGCGAGTACCGCACGGTGGGCGTCGTGGGTCTGGGGCGGATGGGACTGACCCTGGCCTCGGGTTTCGGCAGGGCGGTCGGGCCCGCCCGGGTGTACGCGGCGGTGCGGTCCCCGGCCGGCGCCGACCGTCTCCGCGAGACGGTGCCCGGGGCGACGGTGGTCCCCCTGCCGGAGCTGGCCGGCCATGCCCGCCTGCTCGTCCTGTGCGTCCGCAACGCGGACCTTCCGGAGGTCCTCGACACCCTGCGGCCCCGGCTCACGGAACGCCATCTGGTGATCACCGTCAACAACGGCCTGCCGCTGCGGACGCTCGCGGAGGCCGTGCCGGGGCCCGTCGCCAAACTCGTCCCGAGCGTGGGCAACGAGATCGGTGCCGGCGCGACGCTCCTGGTGCCCGGTCCGCGCCTGACCGCGCCGGGTGCCGAGGAACTGCTCGGCCTGCTGCGCGCGTTCTCGGAGCCGTACGTGATCGAGGAGGGCCAGGGGAGGACGGCGACCGACCTCGCGTCCTGCGGTCCGGCCCTGCTGGCCGGGGCGGCCCGGGCGATGGTCGCCGCGCAGCGGGAGGGCGGCGCCCCGCTCCCGGACGACCTGGCGGAACGACTCGTCACGCAGA
>NZ_JACADT010000033.1:0-16819 GCF_013421635.1 Streptomyces sp. UH6
CAGGGGCGGCGGTGGACCGGTCGTCGGGCCGGGGGCGGCGGGAGAGCCGTTCGCCCGTCCCGCCACCCCCGTCGGTCGTCACCAGCAGCCCGGACCGACGGGTCAGACCGTGCCGACGCCGTTCGCGTACGACTTCATGAAGGAGAGCGCGAATCCGTTCGTGACGGGGTCGCCCGCCTTGTTCACGGTGTGCAGGATGCCGCCGCCACCCGGGCCGTTGAGGCAGGCCGTCACCAGCGAGGTGAGGACGACTCCCGGGGTGTCGGGGACCTCGTAGGCGCGGTCGGTGTAGATGTCCGCGTTGAGGTTGAAGTAGGCGTAGCTGCCCAGGCCCCACGCCTTGTGGTCCCTGACGTGGTCGGCGACCTTGTAGGCGGCGTAGCCGTTGGTGGAGCCGTGCCTCCACGCCGACTGGGTCGGGACGTCGTACGGGTGCTCGTTCTGGAAGAAGTAGGTGCGCCCCTGCTCGCCGTTCCAGACGACCTCGTGGTCCTGCCAGTGCTCGACGAAGAGACCGTAGGCCGTGACCCGGTCGCCGTTGACGATGAAGCCGACGCCGGCCGGGTTGACCGACCAGCCGATCGTGCCGTCGAGGCCGTGGTCGCCGCGCCAGGCCCAGATGTGGTCGGCGATCACGTCGTTGCTGTCGATCTGGATGCCGATCCTCGTGCCGCCGGCCACGGCGCCACCGATGCGCGGGAAGACGTCGAAGAGCGCGGTGGGCCGGTGCGCGTGGTTCTTCCGGCTGCGGCCGTCACCGACCCGCATCAGCACGGGGGAGTGGGCGGAGGCCGCTTCGAGCATCACGCCGGCCACGGTGACGTCACCGACGTCGGCGACCTCGACGAGCGAGTTGTGGTCGACGGCCTGGAGCGTGGCCAGCCCGAGGCCGAGGACGACGGTGCCCGGCCGGGTGACCCGCAGCGGCTCGGACAGCGGGTAGATGCCGGGAGTGATCAGCAGGTGCTTCCCGGCGGCGAGCGCCGCGTTCATCCGCGCGGCGGAGTCGCCCGGCCGTGCGACGTGGAACTTGGTCAGGGGGATGCGGTGACCGGCCGCCGGCCCGTTCTCCCAGGTGGTGCCACTGCCGTTGTGTCGTATCGCGGGCACGAAGACGTGGTAGGCGCCCTTGCGGTCGACGGTCAGGAACGGCTTCTCCCGGATCACCGGGGTGCGGTCGATCGTCGTGATGGGCGGGGACGGGAAGGAGGTGGCGGGCGCGCCCCGGACGCCGAGGAAGACCATGTTCCAGTTGGCGCCCTCCCAGCTGCCGATGGTGTCGTTGCGGGACAGCCACTGCTGCTGCGAGCCCGCGTTGATCCGGCCGTCCACCACGCTGTCGGCAAGGAATCCGCCGCTGGACCACCCGTTGCCGGGCGGGCTCGGCATCAGGATCATGTCGCCCTTGACGTGGCACCGGCGCATCGGCGCCGCCTGGGAGACAGCCCAGCGGTCCAGGCCGTCCGGCGGCACGATGGTCACGTTCTCGCAGGCCCGCCAGAAGTTCTGGGTGGCGTTGCCTTCGAACCACTGGGCGTCGGCGGTCACATGACCGTTGATCACGACGTCCTCGGGGCTGTCGCCGAGCCCGAGCACGTGGGTGTAGAAACCGAGGTTGATCTCGATGTCGTAGGTGCCGGGCTTGAACGCGAGGGCGAACCGCTCGGTGCCGAACTGATTGGCCTCCTGGACCGCGAAGACGGCGTCGATCCGCTCCTGGATGGCCGCGTCGCCCATCGAGGGGTCGAAGACGAGGACGTTCCGCCCGAGGTCGGCCTTTCCGTGGCCGGCGGCGCCCCGGTCCCCGGCACCGACGCCGGAGTCGGAGTCGGAGGGGCCGGAGACGGCGGTCGCGGGAGAGGGCGAGGACGCGGAGGCGGGACCCGCGACGGCGCCGCCCAACGGCACCGCTGCGGCGGCGGCCGCCGCACCGCGGAGCACGGCACGACGAGAGGAAATCTTGGACACGGCTCTCCCTGCATGTGGTGGGGCAAGACGGAATGTGGCTGGTCCTCAACCACGTTGAGAGCGCTCTCAGCCAGGGAGTGAATCACCGGCGGTGCCGAGCGTCAATGAGGTGGTGCAGACCAAAGTCGCCAAGGTTCCGGGGAGTTGGAGGAGAGCCTTTCCGTTGAAGGGGTGTCCGCCAGGCGTGCGCCTGCATACTGCACGAGTCGGCCACGTACGACCTGTTCGGTGGCTGTCGCGGCCTGCTGTGCCACCCATGGCCGGGTGAAGGCGTCAGTCCTCCTCGAACCGCCACAGGACGAGGAGCCTCTGGTTCGTCACCCCGATGAGGCAGATGTCGAGGGTCGGTCCGGCGATGACGTCGGCGTGGAACGCCGTTGTCAGGAAGTCCGCGTCCCTTCCCTCCTCGGCCCCGCCGTGGTTGGTGAAGTACGTGGGGCCCTCGCCCAGGCATTCGAGAAGTCGCCGCAGGCACTGCTCCCGTTTCGGATCTGGCGTTCGCAGGGAGACGGCGTCGGCATGGGCGACGAGGAGGGACCCTGCCGAAATGAGGGTCGCCAGCTCGAAGGCTCCGGCAGGGGACAGCACTTCCTGGGTGTGCTTGCGCAGGAGTGCGGGTTCGACGCTCTGCAGGACTGGGTGTCGCCGGACCACTTCAGCCACCGCTCGCGGCCAGTCGCCGCCGCTCCAGGACGCCAGCGCGGCGAAGCAATGCCGCGCATCGAAGCACTCCTGTGTGCCGGGTGGCAGCGGCAGGCGGATCACCGGCCTGACCGATCCGTGCGACCCACGCCGGGGCCGTCGCCGACACCGTCATGCCGCCGCAGCCATGCCGCCTCCGCGGGCGTCAGATTCGGGTCATCCAGCTTCGCTCGGGCCGCCTCCCGCATCCGTCCGGCCGGGTCGGTCCGGCAGCCGCTGCGGATACCGCGCAGCAACAGCCCCCGCACGGGGCGGGCGGCGAATCCCGGCAGGTCCGCACTGCCCACGGTCACCAGGGTCATCGCCACATCGGCGGCCGGATCACCGGCGCCCGCATTGCACCAGTCGATCACTACCGGTCCCCGCCGGGTCAGAATGACGTTGCCCGGATGCAGGTCCAGGTGCAGCACCCGGTCGCCATCCGCCGTGCCGAACCGCTTGGGCAGCCACTCCGGTGCCGGCAGCGCATGCAGCCGATCGTGCAGGCGGCCCAGCTCCCGGCCGAGAGAACCCGCCCGCCACGGACGCCGGGTCAGGACATCCAGCATCGTCGGCCCGGCCAGCCGCTCAAGAACCATGTCCGTGTCGGTGACCTCGAACACCCGCGGCACCGGATACCCACATGCCGCAAGGTGCGTCATCAAGCGTGATTCCAGACCGGTGGGCCCCCCGTGCCGGTACCGCCGCAGCACCCTGGACTCATCCAGGGCATACACATCAGCGTCCCGGCCCTGCGCGATCAACTCCATGCGGTGCAGTCTGCATTGACGCCCAGCCCACGCCAACAGGGCGAACGTCGCCTGACGCGGCACTTGCGGGCGTCGCTGACACCGTCAGTCGGCGGAGTCTTCGTGCGCGGGGTGGGGAGAACGCTCCGACTGGGCAGCGCGGCGCAGGTGTTCGGCGAGCGCTGCCGTCGCCGTCGGTGCGGCGCCGTCCTTGACGCCCCAGGCCAGCAGGTGGTGACGGCGAGCCCAGGAATCCTTGAGATCGCACACGTCGAGGTTCTGACGGGGGTCGATCGCGCGACGCGGTACGACGGCGAGCCCGACACCGGCGGCGACGAGGGAGACGAGCACGTGCAGGTTGGCGACGGTGGTGCGGTGGCGCGCCACCGGTGCGTGGGGCCCGAGGTGTTTCTCGATCCAGCGACGCAGGGAGGAGTCCGCGTCGAGGCCGACGAGGGGGTGCTCGGCGACTTCGCTGTAGGCCAGTGTGGTCCGCCCGGCAAGAATCCCTCCGGCCTGCCCGATGACGGCGAGGGAGTCGTCGCCGAGCGGTTCCGTCCGCAGGGCGCAGTCGCCGGCCTCGTCGTCGAGGACGACCCCCAGGTCCGCTTCGCCGTCGGTGAGCTTCCGCACGGTCTGCGGGGTGCGGCTCTCGGAGACGGTGACATCGGTGTCCGGGTGGGCGCGAAGGAACGAGATCAGCGCCTGCGGCACGAGGCGGTGCATGGCGGAGCCGCCGGCCAGCAGCCTCAGCGGAGCGGTCGGGGACCGGGTGTAGCTCGCGACGGCGCTTTCGAGCCGCGTGGTCCGGGCGAGTACGTCGCGGGCGTGGCGGGCCAGGGTCGTCCCCGCCGGTGTGGGCCGCACGCCTCGCCGGCCGCGGATCAGCAGTGCCACGCCGGCGTGGTGTTCCAGCGAGCGCACCCTGGCGCTGGCCGAGGGCAGGCTCATATGCATGCGATGAGCGCCCGCAGTGATCGACCCCTCCGTGACGACGTGGAGAAACAGCCGCAGGTCGTCCAGGTCGTAGCGCATCCTCCCAGCCTAAGGTGCAGCCTTAGGCTGGGTAGGTCGATTCCGCATTGTGGAACGGCCCGTCCCCGGGTGACGCTCGGCACGTGACCGAGTTTTCTCTCGCCCTGCTGGCGGGTGTCGCCGCCGGAGCACTGAACGCCATCGGGGGCGGAGGCACGTTCGTCGCGCTACCCGCCCTCGTCGCCCTCGGCCTGCCACCGGTGACGGCGAACGCGGTGTCGCGGGTCGCCCTCGTCCCCGGCGCCGTGGCCGGCGCGTGGGCGTACCGCCGCGAACTCACCCCGGTCGGGCCCGCCTCGACGAAGGCGCTGACGACGATCAGTGTGATCGGTGGTGGCGTCGGGGCCTGCCTGCTGCTGGCGCTGCCCGCGTCGTCGTTCGACGCCGCGGCACCGTGGCTGCTCGCCTTCGCCACGGTGATCCTCGCCTCCGGCCGCCACCTCTCCAGGGCGCTGAGCAGCGTGCTGGGCCGCCCGGCCGGCATGGGCTCACGAGCTGTCCTGATCGGACAGTTCTTCCTCGCCGTGTACGGCGGGTACTTCGGTGGAGCCGTAGGCATCCTGATGCTGGCCCTGTGGAGCATCGGCCTCGGCCTCGACGCTGTGGCCGGAAACCCGATGCGCCTCACGCAACTCGCGGCCATCTACCTCAGCGCGACGGTGCTGTTCCTCGTCGCCTCGGACGCGCTGAGCGCCCCGCTGCTCCTGACCGCCATGCTCGTCGGCGCCGTGGCCGGGGGCTTCGCCGGCGCCCACCTCGCCCGCCTGCTCCCCGCCGGGGTGCTGCGGGGCGTCCTCCTGACGACCGCCGTGATCACGACCGTCCTGTACTTCCTGCGCGACTGAGCACAGGGAGAAGCAGCGGCCGGAGCGGGAGCGACCCGGCGGACATCGTGCGGCAGGGCCTGCCGCTGCCTCCGGCGGCCATGTCGCGGTGGTCGCCGGAGGAGAAGAGCCAACGGGTTCCGCTGCGACTCGTTGACCGCCGGAGGTCACGAGGCGACCGCCACCCCGGCGGACGACGCAGCACGCCGCAGGGGAGGAGAGGCCGAAGCCACTAAGCGTTGCTCCACCCGGTCGTGCTGGAATACGAGTCCAGCAGGTCCACCACGAAGATCAGGGTCGAGCCTGGCGGGATCAACGGCGAAGGAGACTGATTGCCGTAGCCGAGACGCGGGGGAACGATGATCTCGCGCCGACCGCCGACCTTCATCCCCCTCACCCCCCGGTCCCAGCCCTTGATGACCTTGCCGCTGCCCAGGGCGAACTTGAACGGCTCCCCGCGGTCCCAGGAGGCATCGAACTCCTTCCCGGACGCGAAGGTCACCCCGACATAGTGGACCCGGACCACCATGCCCGGCTTCACCTCGGCTCCGTCCCCGACGACCAGGTCCCGGACGGCCAGCTCGGTAGGAGCGTCGACCTCCGGAACGGTGACCTCGGGTTTCGTCAGTTCACTCATTGCAGCCTCATCACCATCGGTCGGAAGCGGTCGCACGGACCAGTCGGACACGGGGACACCCCGTGCCGCTGACGAAGTGTCCCGTGAGGGGACCGGACGAGATGACGTCAGGTCCCCTCACGGGACGGGTTGTGTCAGCGCTTCATCAGGGCGAAGACGCCCCAGCTGAGGTACTCACGCCCGTAACGGGCGTACTGGGCGGGCTCGGTGGCGAGTTCTTCCCGCACCTCGGGGGTGAGTTCGTCGTCCGGGTTCTCATCGAGCCAACGGCGCATGCTGAGCCACTGGGCCGCGGCGTACCGGTCCCAGCTGTCCTGGTCGGCCAGCATCATCTCCACGACGTCGTACCCAAGCTCCTGGAACTGCTCGATCAGAGCGGGGAGGAGCAGGAAGTCGGCGATGGAGGTGGCGTGACATGCCTTGGCGGTCTCCTCGTCCGGAGGGGTCCGCCGCCAGAACGGTTCGCCGATCAGCATCATTCCGCCGGGGCGCAGGCTGCGCTGGAGGAGTTCGACGGTTCCGGCGACGCCGTTGCCGATCCAGGTGGCCCCGACGCAGGCGGTCAGATCGACCGGCTGGTCGGCGACGTGGCCGGCGGCGTCACCGTGGAGGAACTCGACCCGATCGGCGACGCCGAGTTCGGCGGCACGGGCGCGGGCCTGCTCGGTGAAGAGCGTGCTGATGTCCACCCCGGTGCCCGAGAAGCCCAGGTCACGTGCCCAGGTGCACAGCATCTCGCCCGAGCCGCTGGCCAGGTCGAGTACCCGTGTCCCAGCGGGGAGGCGGAGGGATTCGCCCAGGGCGGCGAACTTGTCAGCGGTGAACGGGTTGTGGATGCGGTGGTTGCTCTCGCGGATGGTGAAGATGCGGGGAAGGTCCACGGCCTGGTTCCTTTCCGTCATGCCTTGAAGTGAGGGGACTGCTTGAGGGCGCGCACTTGGCGCGAGATCTGCTTGAGGGGCCGTTCCAGCTCGGCGCGCAACCGCGCGTCGGAGCGGGAGGCGGCGTAGGCGTTCTCGCGCTGCAGCCGGTGGTAGCTGTCGAGGCGTCGCCGGGTGAGCCGGCCGTCCTCGACGGCGGACAGCACCGCGCAGCCCGGCTCGGTGGTATGGGCGCAGTCCGCGAAGCGGCAGGCCCGCGCCAGCTCGGTGATCTCGGCGAAGGTCTGCTCCACGCCCTCGTCGGCATCGTGCAGGCCCACGCCGCGCAGGCCTGGCGTGTCGAGCAGAACCCCGCCGTGGGGCAGCGGCAGCAGCTCGCGCCACGCGGTGGTGTGCCGGCCCTTGCCGTCACTGCCGCGCACCGCTCCGGTGGCCAGGGCGTCCTCGCCCAGAAGGCGGTTACCGAGGGTGGACTTACCGGCGCCCGAGAGCCCGATCAGGACGGCCGTGCCCGACAGGACGGCAGCCAGGACGTCCAGGCCCTCGCCGGTGGTGGCGCTGGTGACCAGCACCTCCGTGCCCGGGGCCACCTCGGCCACCGCGGCGGCCGCCGCGGTGGGGTCGGCGGACCGGTCGGCCTTGGTGAGCACCACCACGGGTGTGGCGCCGCTCTCCCACGCCAGGGCGAGCATCCGCTCGATCCGCCCGAGCTTGAGCGGGTCGGCGAGGGAGACGGCCACCGCCACGGTGTCGACGTTCGCGGCCAGTACCTGGGCCTTGGAGTTGCGCGAAGAGGTGGAGCGGACCACGGCGGTCCGGCGCTCCAGCACCTCCACCACGGTGGCGGAGGTCGCGGGGCTTGCCGGCCGGACGGCCACCCAGTCGCCGGTGCACGGCGTCAGCCGGTCATCGGTGCCCGAGGAAGGAGGGAGCACCGCGCGGACGGGGCCGGTCTCGGCGACGACGCCGCACAGGCCGCGCTCTGCCCGCACGACACGACCCGGAACCAGTCCCTCGGCCCGCGACGGGGCGAAGGAGCGCTCACGTTCCGTGTCCCAGCCGTAATCGGTCAGAGTCAGGACTCGCTCATGAGAGAGAGCAGGTGGGAAGGGAGTGGATTGATGAAACAAGGTGGAGACCCTTGAACGGGGGCCCGCCCGACGCCATGCGTGCCGAAAACACTCCCTACGAGGGAGGAAGGCAGGCGAAGGTCAGGACGAGGCCCGGGAGGTGTGGATGATCCGGGCACCGCACACAGCGGTGGTCTCCACGACAGTCATCAACACACCTCCTTGGATCTCCGTGAGCGAACCGGACGTCGCTCTGCGGAACACGGTAACACCCTCCGTGGACGTCGACGCCACTCGGGCGGCACGTTCGAGACGTGGATCACCGTCGACGTCCGGCGCGCAGCAGCAGGCGCCGCACGCTGCACCGCCGGCGTCATGGACCCGCGCGCCGGACACGCCGTCTGGGGGCCTGGCCGGGGAGCGCGGTCGTCGGTGTCGCGGATCGCGCACGGCGTCCTGTTGCTGAAGGCCGCGAAGATGGCCTCCGCCGAACTGATCGCGCACCGCGACACCTGGCAATGGCTCACCACCCGGGATCACGGCGGCAGAACGCCGTGCCTACGTCGCCGGATTCCCCGCACACCCGAGGACGACGCCATCAAGGCGTCTTCCCGGTTGTACTCAGGAGATGCGGGGTTTCACCAACCCAGGACTCCGGTGAGGTAGGTGCGAGCCATCTTGGCGTACTTCAGCGGGCATGCCTTCGCCGGGTCCTGCTCGGCCTCGACGACCAGCCATCCCTCGTAGCCGGTTTCCCCCAGCACCGAGAGGATGGGCTTGAAGTCGATCGCGCCTTCCGTGTCTCCCGGCACGGTGAAGGCACCCTGCTCGATTGCCTCCTGGAAGGACAGCCGGTCGCTCTTCACCTTGTCGACCACGGCCTGGCGGATGTTCTTGAGGTGAACGTGCTTGATCCGCCGGCTGTGTTCCTCCGCGGTCCTGAGCGGGTTGTCGCCCGCGAACTGGAGATGCCCGGTGTCGAGCAGCAGGTGCACGAGGTTTTCGTCGGTGCCGGCCATCAGCCTGTCGATGTCCTTCGCCGTCTGCACCCCGGTGCCCATGTGGTGGTGGTAGCAGAGCCGCATTCCCTTGTCCGCGGCCAGCCTGCCGATTTCGTCGAGACCGCCGGTGAGGAGGTCCCATTCGTCATCGGTGAACGTGGGGCGGTGATCGAAGACCGGGATGGGCTGCAGGTGTGACGACTGCCCGAATTCGGCGACCACGATGTCCTTGCCGTCCACATTCTCGAGGAAATGAAGCTGCCTCTTGAAGTTTTCGACGGTCCGGACTCCTTCACCGATGGTGAAGTAGGTGCTCACCCAGGGCTCGGACACCTTCAGGTCGCGCAGGTCGAGTGCCTCCTTGAGCACCGCAGGGTCGGTCGGGAACTTGTGACCGATGCTGCAACCCTGGAATCCCGCGAGCGCCATCTCGCTCACGCATTGCTCGAACGGGATACCGATGTCGATCAGCGGAAAGTCGTCGTTCCACCACAGTGTCGGCGTTACGCCGAGTGACACCTTGTCGCGACCCAGGTTCGGGACAATGCCGGTCATGACACTTTCTCCTCGTGGAAGTTCTCGAACACGGGCGGATTGGCCCACGACCCGTAGCCCGGCGCCTTCGCGCCGGAGGGGTGGGCGCCGATCGCCCGCCACAACAGCCCCTCGGTGTAGGCCTCGGGGGAGACGACGAACAGGGGTTTGCGTTCGTCCATGCCGTGGCCGCTCTCTTCCCCGGGCCGGCTGTCGTCCGGGACGGCCGGCTTCGCTCCGCTTCGCCCGGGAGCCGTCCAGGCCGCCACGTCCATGCGTCCCGCCAGTTCCGGGCCGTACCAGACGCCGACGTACCAGAGCTTGATGATGCTCTTCACCACCGGATCGGCGGAGGTGGCGGAGGGATCGGAGGTCAGCGCCCTCTGGATCACGTCCGGCCTTTCCTGCTCCACGACCGTCTTGTAGTACGCCTCTGCCTGCCCGGTTCCCCACAGGTCGAACTCGCTGAACCCTGTCACCGCGGCAGAGAACTTCACGAATTCGCGCAGGTCTTCTTCTTCGTTCGTTCCTTGCGTCATGGTCCCGCCTCCTTCGACGGTCTCAGAGCTCGAATGTCGGGCCGGCGTTCGCCCCTGGATGCGCTGTGAGCGGGTTGCGGATGAGTCGATTCATACCGTCACGCATGCGGAACATCTCCCAGACCGCCTCGAGCAGAAGGTTGGGCTGACCTTTGTAGGCCAGGTTGATTTTGGCCAGGAAGGCGGCGTAGAACTCGTTGAATTCCTTGGCGGCCGCCAGGATGTGCGGGTCTTCCGCGAGGTGCTCCAGCTTGAGGTCCGGCTTCACCGGATAGACGGCACTCCAGTCGACGTGCAGTTCCGGGCCGGAAGGAGATCCCGGCTCATCGCCCTTCTGGTAGTAGCGCCCCTTCTCCAACTGCTGGAACCTGTAGTAGTGGGCGATCTCGTCCTGGCTGTCGAAGATGCCGCCGTGCAGCCCTTCGCCCTGCTCCGCGACGAGGGTGAGCGCCGCGACCGCCGTGTCGCGGCCGGTCACCTCGATCACATCGCCGCCCCCGGAGTAGAAGTACTCGGGAGTCACCTGGCGGGCGGGCTCGCCGGTGAAGATGGTCTTCCCCGCCTTACGGGCCTCGTCCTCCAGGCGGTTGATGCCTCGGATGATCTCCTCGTAGAACTCACCGATGCTCAGGAAGCGGTAGGTGGGTTCTCCGGGGACGAGGCCGAGGATCGTCCCGGACTGCTCGAGTTCGGCCAGTTCCTCCGAGGCAGGCGTCGCGCCGTCGGACGTCAGTCCGAGCGCCGCCCAGTCCATCGGTACGTACCTGTCCTTCTCGGCTTCTGCCTGCGCCGGCTTCTCGATCGCCAGGAACGTCTCCAGGGCCTCGGGCGAGAACGGCCGGAGATGCACCTTGAAGTACTCGGGACCACACGGCAGGTGCGCCGGGTAGTTCGGCACGAAGCCCTGCTTGGTGAGTTCCGGCGTCCCGCCCACGGCGTTCAGGACGTTCGCGACCAGGGTGAGGTGCAGCATCTCCTCGACGGCCACGACCCTGATGACGTGCCAGGCGTCGGCGTTCTTCCCGGGATGCAGCGAGTAGAGCGCGGTCAGGTAGGGCGGGAGCGTTGCATGCTCCAGTTGGAGCCCTTTGTAGAGGTACTGGTGAAGGTCATCGATGGTCTGGATCTTGGTGCCCTGAGCGGGCTCCACTGTGGAAACGGACATGTTCCCCCAATCGTGGGCGGTTGACAGTTGGCGGTTGGCGGTGGTCGCGTTCAACCGCTGTTCCATGGGCCGTCTACGCCCGAACGAGGGCCGGCGCCTTCGCGGCACGCAGGTACCTGGCGATGTGGGCCGCGCTGCGGAAGGCGAGCGCCGCCATGGTCAGGCTGATGTTCGACGTCCCGATCGTGGGCAGGCTGCCGGGGCCGATGAGGTAGAGGTTCTCGTGGTCCCACGAGTGCTGGGTGTGGTCGACCACGGAGGTCGCCGGGTCCGTCCCCATGATGTGCGTGCCCGCCAGGTGGTTGCCGCCCACGATGTTGTACCACTGGCCCTCGTGCTCGACGGCGCTGTGGCTGTTCCTGTCGTACGTGGTCCTGTCCTCGGCGCCGAGCTTCTCGAAGATGTCGGTCGCGAGCTTGCGGGCGAACGCGGCGCCCCGCATCGTGTAGGGCGGGATCTTCAGCGACACGACCGGTTTCACGTTGCCGAGGGCGTCCTTGTAGCGGTCGTCGACGGTCACCTTGTTGTTCCTGTCGGGCAGCAGGTCGATCATGAAGGCCAGGAGAAGCTGCCGGGAGATCCGGTCCCCGAGTGTCCGGCGCAACTCAGGCCCGCGCAGACCCTGTCTGTCCACGAGATCGACCAGGTCCGTGTAGGGCGAGCCGGTCGCCCATCCCCAGCCGTCGTTGTGGATGTCCACGCCGAATCCGGCCTGGGTACTGCGGAACGGTCCGCCGCGCAGGTCGGTGATCCCGCTCGTGCAGGATGTGCCTCGCATCGTGCCGGCCGGCTTGGGCAGCAGGCCCCAGGACAGCAGGTAGGCGTGGTCCATCAGGTTGCAGCCGATCAGCCCGCTGCGGCTCATGCGCTGCATGTCGGAGGCCAGCATGAGCCGGGCGTTCTCGATGGCGTGCGCGCACAGTACGTAGACGGCGCCCTTCACCGTGTACGTCTCGTGCCTCGCGGAGTCCAGCGACTCGTACTTCTTGACGGTGATACCGGTCACCCGTCCGTCGAGCTCGTTGATCTCGACCTTCGACGCGACTGCTTGCGTCACGATCTTGACGTTGCCCTTGCGGAGTGCCTTGGTCAGCGTCTTTCCCGCGTGATACTTGGCCTGCACGGGACAGATCGGGACGCAGTTGGTGTTGCCCTGGCAGCGCTCACCCTCTTCCACCTGGCTCGTGCTCACCGCTCCGACCGGGACGAAGCCCTTGCCGCCGTCGTACGCCGCGTTCGGCACGCCGTTGCGGGCCTGCGGAAAGCTCCGCACCTGGAGGGTGTAATCGTCGTCCGCCAGGTTGACCCGCATGCCGTCGACGCCCTGGGCGACCACCTGGTCGAGGTAGGACGGCGGCATGCGGTGCATCGGGAACACGTATCCCTCCGGGAAGTGCATCCCCAGGTACGCCTGGTCCTCGACCTCGGCGGATACGCCCAGTTCGGCCTCGGCCTGCCGGTAGTAGGGCTCCAGGTCGTCATAGCTGAGCGGCCAGTTCAGGCCCTGGCCGTACTTGGTGCGCAGGTCGAAGTCCTCGGGAAGCATGCGCAGCGCTTTTCCCTCCCAGTGCATGGAGGTGCCACCGAGGACCCGTGTGAAGGTGGTGTCCGTGCAGTACTTGTCCTCCTGCACGAGGTAGAAGTCGTCCGGGGGTGTGTCCGGACGCACCGGCATGGTGTCGGTGCTCCTGGGCATCCGGGCGTTCGGGTTGAACGGGTACGGAGACTGGTTGTCCTTGACGACTGCGCCGTAGAACCGCGACAGGTACGACTCGTACTCGGCGAGATCCAGGTCCTTGCCAGGACCGGCTTCGAGGATCACCACCCTGTAGCCCGCCTGGCTCAACTGCTCGGCGATGATGGACCCTGCCATGCCGCCGCCGACGACAACGGCGTCCCATTCGTCTCTCGCAGCGTCCGCGGCGCTGGTCTGCGTCGCGGCGCCGGCTGGAAAGATCACTGGGTCCGTACCGTCGTAAGACGTCATTGATTCCCCTTGTCGTGTCTGGGGTGACCTCACCCCGGCTACGGGCAGAACAGCCCGGTGACAGATCGGACCAGCCGTCAGAACGGATGGCGATCAAACGACTGCTGAAGGCCCGCCGCTGTCACTGCCGAAGGGGAACCGGCTCAGAATGCGCATTCGAGCTGGAGAACCAAGGCAAGCAAGCATCGCGGCGCCCACCGACGCACCACTGGGCGCCCCGTCATCACCAGCAGGCTTGCGCCCGCCAACTGCCGTCGCTCGAGCCGTTGTTGGTTCGTCCGCGCACAGACCGTGCGAGGGTCACCCTCGCCTTGCGATCGACCACAGCTGACGCCGCTCGCTGATCCACCAGGGATTGCGGGAATGGCCTCAGGAGCGAGGTTTGCATATGGCAGTCATGTCCGCCCCACCGCGGCGTGGATCTTGTCGGCGGCCCACCCGTCGGGTGTAATACGCGACGCGGGAATGTTCTCGCGGCGAACGCGTGAACACCTGTTGGACGGTTTTCCTGCGCTGCGGCACACCTGCGCTCGCGCATGCTGGAGGCAGGCGAGTCCGTAGTGACGTCGGCGTAGTGGTGGGGGGACTCGTCCGTGGCCATCACTCTCGGTTACTGCGCGGGGCCTTCAGGGCCGTGGCGGGTGACGGCTCCTCCCGGGTGGCCGGCCCTCGATGTGCCCCGATCCGCTCCCTCGCCTCCGGATCCAGGCCGGTGGTCGGCTCGTCGAGAAGCAGCAGGTTCGGACTCCTGGACCCAACCCCTGTGCAATCAGGGCACGCTGACGCCGGCCACCCGACAACTCGCCGAGTTGCCGGGCAGCGAGGTCCCCGATGCCGAGCCGATCGAGCGCCCCGTCCACGGTCGCGTGATCCTCACGGGTCAGTCGGCGCCACGGGCCGCGCGACCCCGATTGCCCCATCTCCACGGTCTGCCGGACCGTGAGCGGCAGTGCGTCGCTGACGGCTGCGCGCTGCGGAACGAAGGCCGGCGGCCGGCCTCCGGCGCGGTGGAGGACTACGCCCACGACGGCCACCGCCACGCAGAGCACGACGGCCACTGGGACGACCACTGACCGACCGGTTCACCGGTTGCCCGGGACAGGGACGGGACGCCCCCAGGCGCTTCGAGGGTCGAGGGTCGAGGGCCGAGGGCCGAGGGGGGACCGGGCCGGACGGGACGGTGCCGTGGCTGCGACCACCGTCCGGCCCGGAGTCTCTCAGGCGTGGCCCGCGAGCGCGGACTGCTCGTGCTCGCAGGCGTCGTCGATGCCGTAGGTGTCCCAGACGGGGAACGGGTTGTCCGGCGGCGGACTCTCGCCGTCGGACATCAGGCAGGTGGTGAGCGCCGCCTGAAGCGCTGCGGCGTCCAGGTGGGTGCCGATGAAGACCAGCTCCTGGACGTAGGTGCTGTCCGCGTCCCGGGCGGCGGAGGGCTCGAAGCGCGCGACGGGGCCGGCCTGGGACCAGAGCCCTGTCACGTGCGGGCGGTCGGCCGGCGTGAAGAGCCCTTGGAGCGCAGGATCTCCCCGTGGCGCCCGCTGTCCATCTCCTCGGTGACGAACCGCCACAACCGCGTCGGGTGGAAGGGCCGGTCGGAGCGGAAGACGGTCGAGGAGATGCCGTACTCCTCGGTCTCCGGCACATGGTCGCCGTTGAGTTCCCTGACCCAGCCCGGGGCCTGGGCCCGGTCCAGGTCGAACAGCCCGGAGTCGAGAATTTGTTGGACGTCGACGATTCCTTGGACGGCCGGTACGACTTTGGCGGCCGGGTTGAGGCGGGTGAGGGCCGCCCGGAGCCGGTCGGCGGCGGGCGCGTCGACCAGGTCCAGCTTGTTGAGGACGATGACGTCCGCGAACTCGACCTGGTCCATCAGCAGGTCGCTGACGGTGCGTTCGTCGTCCTCGTACTGGTCCAGCCCGCGCGCGACCAGGTCGTCACCACCCGCCAGTTCAAAGTGCTGTCGGCGGGCCGGCGGCAGGTGCCCGGCCACGGCTCCGCCGAGCCGCGGCCGGGTGCCTGCCGTTCCGGGGTGCCCCGACGGTCACCAGGACGACTTGGTGACTCCGGGAAGGAAGCCGGCGTGCGCCTGTTCGCGCATCCGGACGCGGGAGAGGCCGAACTTGCGCAGGTGGCCGCGGGGCCGGCCGTCCACGCTGTCGCGGTTGCGGACCCGGGTGGCGCTCGCGTCGCGCGGCTGGCGGCGCAACTCCGCCCAGGCGGCGGAGCGTTCGGCGTCCGAGGTGTCGGGGTGGCGGATGGTCTCCTTGAGCTCCGCCCGCCGGGCCGCGTACCGCTCGACGGTCACCCTGCGCTTCTCGTTCTGTGCGATCTTGCTCTTCTTCGCCATCAGACCTTCCCTCCCCGGGCGCGGATGCGCGCCACTGCGGCCTCGACGCCGATGCTGTCGACGGTCTTGATCGCCTTGGCGCTCAGCGTCAGCCGGACGTACCGGCCCTCGCTCGCGAGCCAGTAGCGCTTGTGCTGGATGTTCGGGTCGAAGCGGCGCGAGGTGCGCCGGTGCGAGTGGGAGATCTTGTTGCCGAAGCCCGGCTTGGCGCCGGTCAGTTGGCAGTGGGCGGACAAGGGGATACCTGCCTCTTCGTGGTCGGGGGTGCGGCGGTGGAGCTGGTTTCGAAAATGAAAACCGTTCCCATATAGTACCGGTCATGGCACGCAACGAACTCCGCCCCGTCATCAAGCTCCGCTCCACCGCCGGCACCGGCTTCACCTATGTCACCCGCAAGAACCGCCGGAACGACCCGGACCGGATGGTGCTGCGCAAGTACGACCCGATCGCCCGCGAGCACGTCGACTTCCGCGAAGAACGCTGACGCGACCCGGCCTCCGCCCGACCCGTCAGCCCCGCCCGACCCGTCAGACCACGAAGGACATCCCATGAAGCCCGGAATCCACCCCGCCTACGGCCCCGTCGTCTTCCGCGACCGGGCGGCGAACCACGCCTTCCTCACCCGCTCCACCATGACCGGCGACAAGACCGTCGAGTGGGAGGACGGCAACACCTACCCGGTCGTCGACGTCGAGATCTCGAACGTGAGCCACCCCTTCTACACGGGCACGGCGCGCGTCCTGGACACCGCCGGACGCGTCGAGCGGTTCGAGCGCCGGTACGGCCGGATCGGGGAGAAGTGATGGCAGGGCAGGCCCCGCTGCCCGTCGTGATCGTCGGCGGGCTGCACTCCGCCGCGCGCAAGGAGACCGTGGACGGTCTGCTGCGCACCGTGCCCGGCAGCGTCGCGCTCCACCACGACCTGTCCACGGCGGCCGACGGCACCGTGCTGCGCCTGGTGCGGGACGCCTCGGGCGAGCTGTCCCGAGGTGACACCCGGCTGGTCAACGACTGCGCCTGCTGCGCGCTGCGCGAGGACCTGGTCCCCGAGCTGGAGCGGCTCGCGGACGGCGGCCTGACCCGGCTCGCCGTCGTCGAGCTGTGGGACTCGGTCGAGCCGAAGGCCATGGCCGAAGTCGTCGCCGCGCACGGCGCCGGCGCCCTCGAACTCACCAACGTGATCACGGCGGTCGACCCCGCACTCGTCCTGCCCTGCCTCGGCAACGGCGACGACCTCGCCGAGGCGGGCCTCGCCGCCGCCGCGACCGACCGGCGCACCGTCGGCGACACCTGGGCCCGGCAGCTGGAGTACGCCCCGGTCCTCGCCGTCGTCGACAGTGACGAGGCCGACGACGAGGACCGCGCCCTGCTCGCCCAGCTCCACCCCACCGCCCGCCAGGC
>NZ_JACADT010000330.1:0-5617 GCF_013421635.1 Streptomyces sp. UH6
GCTGCTCCCGCTCCCCGCGTGCGGCATCCAGGAGACGGACGTCATCGGGGCGGGAGGCGGCGCGACGATCGACGTGCTCCCCGCCCGTCAGATCAGCATGCTCCTGTTCTTCCTCACCCCCGACGGCCGGTTGCTGCCGTCGCCCCGGACCGTCGGCGGCGGCGGATTCGAGGACGGACGGCAGGTGCCGGACAGCGCCGTGGAGCCCGTCCCGCCCTCCGCCGAGAAGACGGTCGCCGCGCTGCTGAGCGGGCCGACGCCGCCGGAGAGGCGCGCGGGGATGGCCAACGAGCCGTCGCTGCCCGGCCCGGGGACCCGGGTGGACGTCACGGTGTCCGGCGGCAGGGTGGAACTCGGCCTGGCGGTGCCCCTTGACGGGCTCCACGAACGCGCCGAACGGCAGCTCGTCTGCACGGTGGCCTACGCGGTGAGCGCCACGGGCAGCGCGGCGGTGACGCTGCGGGGGACGGACGGCACACGTGCTCCCGCCTGGTGCGACCTGCTTCCGGACCCGGAACCGGCCGCCACCGGGACGGCTCCGCGCTGACGCCTCGGGGGGGCCAAGGCCGGCCTCTGTCCGAGCGGGATCGCCCCCGGGGCGGCCGGGCCCCCGCGGGGCTGCGGGGCATGCGCCCGCGGGGGCGGGGGTCAGCGGCCGGGGCGGATGGTGAGGTCGTTGACCTCGGCGTCGCGGGGGAGGTCGAGGGCCGTCAGGAGGGCGGTGGCCACCGACTCGGGGTCGATCCACCGGGCCTCGTCGTACTCCTTGCCCTCCTGCTGGTGCACCTTGGCCTGCATCGGCGTGGCGGTACGCCCGGGGTACACGGAGGTGACACGGACCCCGTTGCCGTGCTCCTCCTGCCGCAGCGCGTCGGCCAGCGCCTTCAGACCGTGCTTGGAGGCCGCGTACGCCGCCCAGTTCGGCGAGGCACTGAGCCCGGCACCGGAGTTGACGAAGACGACGTGCCCCTTGGCGACCCGCAGCTGCGGCAGGAAGTGCCGGGTCAGCTCGGCGGGCGCGATCAGGTTGACGTTCAGCTGGTGACGCCACGCCTTGGGGGTGAGGTCGCCCACCGGGCCGAGGTCGACGACGCCGGCGATGTGCAGCAGCGAGTCGATCCGCTCAGGCAGGGTCTGGTGGGAGAACGCCCAGGACAGCTTGTCCGGGTCGTTCAGGTCGCCGACGAGGGTCCGCGCCCCGGGGAAGCGGGCCGCGAGTTCCTTGGCGCGGCCCGCGTCACGGGCGTGCAGGACGAGCTCGTCACCGCGGTCCAGGAGCCTGCGGGCGACGGCGGCGCCGATGCCGGAGCCGGCGCCGGTGATCACATGGGTTGCCATGCGCCTCATCGTCGCATCAGACGTGGCCGAGGCTTTCCTCCAGGTACGCCATGGCGCCCAGCGGCTCCTCGGCGAAGAAGAGCATCTCGGTGAGCGGGCGGAACAGGAAGCCCTCGGCCTCCATCCGCAGGAACTGCTGGTGCAGCCCGTCGTAGAACCCGGCGGTGTTGAGCAGCACGATCGGCATCTCGGTGTGCCCGTGCTTCTTGAGTTCCATGATCTCGGTGGCCTCGTCCAGCGTGCCGGTGCCGCCCACCATGATCACCACGGCGTCGGCGCGCTCCAGCATCAGCCGCTTGCGCTCGGCCAGGTCCTTGGCGACGACCATGGTGTCCAGGCCCGGCCGCGCCTTCGCCGCCAGGAAGTCCACCGAGACGCCGTACAGGCCACCGCCGGACTCCTCCACGCCGTCCGCGACCACCTTCATCAGCCCGGAGTCGGACCCGCCCCACACGAGGATGTGCCCGCCCCGGCCGATGAGCTCGGCGAACTCCCGGGCGGGCCGGGTGTACTTCTCGTCGAGGTCGGCGGCGGAGAGGAAGACGCAGATGTTCATACCGCTCACCGTACTCGGTCGCCCGCGGGCCGCCGCCGGGACGTCCGGCCGCGGCCCCGGGCTCCGGGCGGTCAGGCCCGCCGGCCCGCCCTGCGGTATCCGTGGGCTGCGTAGGCGCCGAAGACGAGCAGCCAGCCGGCCAGCACGGCCACCGTGACGAGACCCGGGGCGTGACCGTCGACGGTGTCGTGTCCGAGCCGGGCGAAGAGGTAACCGGGGGTCCACTCGGCGACGGCGGCCAGTCCGGAGGGGAACTCCGAAACCGGGAACCACAGGCCGCCGATCACGGCGAAGGCCAGGTTGCAGGTGACGTTGGTGACGTTGGCCGTCTGCTGCGACAGCAGGTACCCGTTGGCGATCCCGAGCATGGTGAAGGGCAGCGACCCGACCCACAGCAGCCCGGTCAGCGCGAGCCACTGCCACGCGGCCATGTCGACGCCGTTGAGCAGCCGGGCGGTGAGCAGCACGACGACGACCGCGGGGAGCACCATCAGGGAGCCGGTCAGGGTCCGTCCGGCGACCACCTGCGCGGGGGTGAGCGGGGTGACGCGCAGCTGTCTCAGCCAGCCGTTGGCCTTGTCCTCGGCGACCGCCGACCCGGCGGTCAGGGCGGCGCCCAGCGCGCCGTAGGAGGCCATGCCGACCATGGCGAGGACCGCCCACCCGCCGGCCGTCCCGCCCTGGTCGCCCACCGAGGTGAAGATGCTGTACATCAGCACGGGCGTGCCGATGCCGAAGATCACGAAGCCCACGTCGCGGAAGGTGCGCCGCAGTTCGACGCCGACGTAACGGAGGACGGTCGCGGTGCCGGCGCTCATCGGGCGGCTCCCTTCTCTGCCACGGCCGGGGTGCCGGAGGCCGCGGGCTCGGACGTCAGGGTGAGGAAGGCCTCCTCGAGACCGGCCTGGGTGACCTCCAGGTTGCGCGGGAGGAGCAGCCCGACCAGGGCGACGGTGGTCGCGTCGGGGTCCGTGGTGCGCAGCCGGACCCGGCCGTCGGCGGTCTCGGCGCCCACCACCCCGGGCAGGGTGTCCACGCCCTCGGGGAGCGCGCCGTCCACCGCGTCGAAGGAGACGCGGCCGCTCCCCACGGCCCGCTTGATCTCCGCGCTGCCGCCGTCGGCGATCAGCCGCCCGTGGTCGATCACCACGATCCGGTCGGCGTTGCGGTCGGCCTCCTCCAGGTAGTGGGTGGAGAACAGCACCGTCTTGCCGCGGTCGGTGAGGGCGCGCATCGCCGTCCAGAACTCCTGCCGCGCCTGCACGTCCAGCGCGGCGGTGGGCTCGTCGAGGACCAGCAGGTCCGGGTCGCCGGCCAGCGCGACGGCGAAGCAGACCCGCTGGGTCTGACCGCCGGAGAGCTTCTCCACCCGGCGCTTGGCGAGGTGGGAGATTCCGGCGAGATCCAGCACGTCCGCCACCGGCAGCGGCGCGGGGTAGGCGGAGGCGACGAAGCCGATCAACTCCCGCACGGTGAGCCGGGAGACGGGCTTGAAGTCCTGCAGCATCGCCCCGACGCGCCCGCTCTCCACCCTCTCGCGCGGCGGCCCGCCGAACAGCTCGACGGTTCCCGCGGTCGGTTCCTCCAGGCCCAGCATCAGGGCGATGGAGGTGGATTTCCCGGCGCCGTTGCGGCCCAGCAGGGCGACCCGCTCCCCGGCGGCGAACTCCAGGTCGAGACCGTCCACGGCCCGCACCGCGCCGTACTCCTTGACGGCACCCCGAAACGCCACAACCGGCGTGTGCCCCCGCGTAGTTGTCATGGCCCGCACTCTAGGGGTGATCACCGCACGCCGCCCGGGGATATCGGAACCGGCCACCCTCCCCCAAGTTCCCCCTTGGCCTCGACGACCGATCCCTGGTCTTGCCCCTGGGTCGGGGAGGGCCGATGATCTCGGCGGGACCCGGGAGAGGGCCCCGTACGTCCGCCGGAAGGAACTCCGCCATGCCGTCCCCCGCCTCGGCGTCCCCCGCCCCCTCCACCGTCGCGGTGCTCGGCCCCGGCGGCGTCGGCGGGCTGCTCGCCGGCCTGCTGTCCCGGGCGGGGCACCGGGTGGTCTGCCTGGCCCGCGAGGAGACCGCGTCGGTGCTGCGGGAGCGGGGGGTCACCGTCCGCAGCGCGGCGTTCGGCGACTTCACCGCCGCGGTGGAGGCGGACACCGAGCTGCGTGCGCCGGTCGGCCTGTGTCTCGTCGCCGTCAAGCAGACGTCGCTGGAGGCCGCGCTGGAGCGGCTGCCGGAGGGCACGGTGGGACCCGACACGGTGGTGGTGCCGCTGCTGAACGGCGTGGAGCACGTCGGCCTGCTGCGGGACCGCCACGGTGCGGACCGGGTGGCCGCGGGGGTGATCCGGGTCGAGGCGACCCGGGTCGCGCCGGGTGTCGTGGAGCACGGCAGCCCGTTCTGCGAGATCGACCTGGCCGGGCTGCCGGAGCCGGTGCTCGAACCGGTGGTGGAGCTGTTGTCGGCCGCGGGGGTGCGGGCGCGGATCGCCCCCTCGGAGGCCTTGGCGCTCTGGTCGAAGCTGGCCTTCCTCGCTCCGTTCGCGCTGCTCACCACCCGGCACATGACCGACGCGGAAGGGGTGCGCACCGCGCACCGGGCGGATCTGGTCGCGCTGACCGAGGAGATCACCGCGGTGTCCGCCGCCTGCGGGGCGCCGCTGGACCCGGCGAAGAGCCTCGCGATGTACGACGCCTGTCCGCCCGGGATGCTGTCCTCGATGCGGCGGGACGCCGAGGCGGGCCGGGCGCTGGAGCTGGACGCCATCGGCGGCGCCGTCCTGCGGGCCGCCGGGCGCGAGGGCGTCGCCGCGCCGGTCACGGCACGGCTGGTGGACGAGGTCGCCCGGCGGTACGGCACCCGGGCCTGACCCGGACCGCCGCCGGGCACCCGGCGCGTGTGGTCAACTGCACATCTTCCGGGCGTCGTTGGCGGGTCTAGCATCGCCCTGCGGGGCCGGCGGACGACCTGCCCCGGGAATGGGGGACGACGTGCGCTACTCCGACCGGCCTTCCACGGAGCGCGAGGTGTTCGTCGCGGCGGAGCCCGCCCGGGTGTGGGCGGCGGTCTGCGACGTCGAGGAACTGGCCAAGGGCAGCCCGGAGCTGATGCGCACCGAGTGGCTCGACGGCGCCACCGGACCGGCCCTCGGCGCGCGGTACGTCGGCCACAACGAACACCCGGTGGCCGGCAAGGGCCGCACGCTGGCCCACATCACGGAGTTCGAGCCCGAGCGGCTGCTCACCTGGGCCGTCCTGGACGTCGACGGACGCTTCGGGGAGCCGGCCGAGGCGCTGGAACGGCGCATGGCCACCTGGTCGTTCCGTCTGACGCCCGCCGACGGCGGCACCCTGCTCCACCAGTCGACGGTGATCGGCCCGGGCCCCTCCGGGCTCACCGCGGTGATCGCCAGGATGCCGGAGAAGGAGGAGGCGGTGATCGCGTACCGCCTCCGCGAGATGGGCGAGGGCATGGACGCGACGCTGAAGGCGGTCAAGGAGGCCGCGGAAAAGGCGGGTTGAGCGGTGCGGCGGGCAGGACGCGGACGGTCCTGCCCGCCACGCCGCCCGGCCCCGGTCACCGCATCCGCGCGACCAGCGCGTAGCGGACGTCGTCGACCCGGCGCCCCCACAGGTCGGGATCGCCCGTCAGGTCCTCGACGGTGACCTCCGACGCGAGGGGCGACACCGCCGCCCGCAGGGTGTCCGGCAGGACCCCGCCG
>NZ_JACADT010000331.1:0-5572 GCF_013421635.1 Streptomyces sp. UH6
AAAAACGGGCGCCGGGCGGACCGGACGGGTCAGGAGCGGCCCTTCTCCTTCAGGTACTCCTCGACGCCGGGGGCGACGGCGGCCTCCTCGACGATCTCGGCGCCGCCGAGCGCGTCCTTGGACGGCTTGAGCACGTAGTTCTCGACCGAGGCCGGGCGCTCGACGTTGCTGAAGTCCTGCGGGGTGCCGAGACCGGTGTCGGCGTCGGCGAGCTGGCGGTGCGCCTCGACGACGTCCTCACGGGCCAGGCTGCCGTTGTCGCAGGCCTTCTCCAGCGCGAGGCCGAGGAGCAGGGCGGTGTTGTAGCCGGAGAGCACACCGGTGTCGACCGGGGCCTTCGGGTAGGCCTTCCGGTACTTGGCCACCATGTCCTTCACACCCGGGATCTCTGCGTTGACCGCGGGGGCGGCGCTGATCATGTTCAGCATGCCCTCGAGGGCCGGGGCGGCCTCGGAGGCCATCAGCTGCGGCGAGTAGCCCGGGATGTTGGAGACGACCGGCACCTGGAGCCCGCGGGAGGCCGCGACACCGACCAGGGAGGCGGTCTGCACCGGACCGGCACTGATCAGGATCGCCTTGACCCCGGCCTTCTGGAGGGCGGCCACCTGGGCGGACAGGTCCTGGTCGGTCGGCTTGATCTTCTGCTCGACGATCTCCAGGCCGGCCTTCTGCGCGGCCCACTTCGAGCCCTCCAGGGCGTTGGCGCCGTAGTCGCCCTCGAAGTAGACGTGGCCGATCTTGTCACCCTTCCCGATCCCCTTGGCGGTGGTCAGGAAGTCGACGCCGGCGATCATGTCGATGTCGTAGGTGGTGCCGGTGACCTGGACGGGGTCGATGCCCAGCAGCGAGGCGGACCAGGCCTGCGGGTAGGTGAGGATCTGGTCCTTCCCGATGTCGTCGACCAGGGCGGCGACCACCGGGGAGCCGATGACCTGGGAGAGGGCGACGGAGTCGGGCGCCACCTCGGAGTACGCGGCGACGGCCTTCTGGACGTCGTAGCCGTGGTCCTTGACGGTGATCTCGATCTTGCGGTCGCAGATGCCGCCCTGGGCGTTGACCTCGTCGGCCCACATCTTCTGGGCGTTGGTGATGGACTCGCCGAGCGTGGCGTAGGGGCCGGTCAGGTCGGTCAGCGATCCGATCCTGATGGTGGTGTCGGTGACACCCGGGCCGCCCTTGACGCCGCCGGCGCCCTCCTCCCCCTTGGGGTCCTCGGCCTTGCTGCTGCAGCCCGCGACGAGCAGCGCCGACAGGGCCGCGGCGACGGTGATGCGGGTGGCGCGACGGTGCGCACGGGGCGTTGCGTTCACGGGGTGTGCTCCTTGACTGGAACGGCGGGGAGGGTGGTCGGTGCGGGATTCACGGGCTCGGCGAGCCCGGGTTCGGGGGGTGCCGCGGACGGCTCGCGCCGCAGCCGCAGCCGCAGCCGCCGGACGAGTCCGTGCAGGCCGTCGGGGGCCCACAGCAGGATCACGACGATCGCGGCGCCGTACAGGTAGCGCGATGCCTCGGTCGGGCCGAGCGAGCCGTCCGCGGAACCGGGGGCGGCGACCAGCGGGAGCTGGTCGGCGTACTTGGCCATCACCAGGGGCAGGGCGGTCACGAAGAAGGCTCCGGCGACCGCGCCGCCCACCGAGCCCAGCCCGCCGATGACGATCATGGCCAGGTAGTCGATGGAGAGGACCAGCCCGAAGTAGTCCGGCACCACCCGGCGGAAGGACAGCGCGATCAGCACCCCGGCCAGACCGGCGTACATGGAGGAGACCACGAAGGCCGAGGACCGGTAGCGGGCCACCGGGACGCCCATCACGGACGCGGCGGTCTCGCTGTCGCGCAGCGCGACCAGCGCCCGGCCGGGGCGCCCGCGGAGAAGGCCGCGGGCGGTGAACCAGGTGAAGGCCAGCAGCGCCAGGCCGAAGTACCACAGGCGCTCCTCGGCGCCGAACGGCACGCCCAGCACCGCGAGGTCGTCGTGCCCGGAGTCGAGGACGAGGCCGCCGATCTCCATCGGCTCCACCGAGCGGCCGTTGAAGCCGCCGGTGACGCCGTCCATGGTGAGCATCAGGTGGTGGCCGACGAAGACCAGCGCCAGGGTGGCGATGCCCAGGTACATGCCCTTCACCCGGCCGGCGACCGGACTGAAGACACCGCCCGCGGCACCGGCGAGCAGGACGGCCAGCACCATGGCGACGGCGGGCGGGAGGCCCAGGCCGGGGTCGCCGGAGAACCAGACGTAGCCGTAGGCGCCGACGGCCAGGAAGAAGGCGTGACCCATGGAGAGCTGGCCGGCCGTCCCGGACAGCAGGCTCAGTCCGACGGCGCCGATGGCCGCGGCCATGGAGAACAGGCCGATCCGCAGCCAGTAGGACTCCAGGTAGAACGGCAGGGCGCACAGCACCAGCAGCGGGATCAGGAGCCCGGTCAGGCGCAGCAGGGGCTTGGCGGCGTCAGACACGGACCGCTCCCTTCGCTCCGAAGAGTCCGTTGGGCCGCACCAGCAGCACCAGGATCATCACCACGTAGGGGGCGACGTCGCTCAGCCCGTCACCGAGGACGTGCAGGTCGCTCTGGTAGGTGATGACGAATGCCTCGGTCAGGCCGATCACCAGACTGCCGGCGAGGGCGCCGACGGGTGAGGCGAGGCCGCCGAGGATGGCGGCGGGGAAGGCCTTGAGGGCGATCTGGCCGGTGGTGCGCTCCAGGCCGGTGGCCGGGAAGGCGGCGAGGAACACCGCCGCCAGGGCGGCGAGGGCGCCGGCCAGGCACCAGGCGAGCATGCGGGTCCGGCCCAGCCGGACGCCCTGGAGGGCGGCGGCCTCGGTGTCCTCGGCCGCACAGCGCAGCGACAGACCCCAGCGGCTGTACCGGAAGAGGGCGAAGACGGCGCCGATGACGAGCGCGGAGACGGCGACGGCGGCCAGCCGGCTGTCGGGCACGGTCACCGGGCCGAGGGTGCGGACCTTGTCGCCCCACGGGTCGCCGAGCGACAGCAGGTCGCCGCCGATCCGGCGGGCCAGGTCGGTGACGAGCAGGATGTCGATGCCGATGGTGACGATGGTGGCGACGTGGGCCGCCTTGGGGTCCTGGGGCAGGCGCTGCAGCAGGACCCGGTCGACGGCGCCGGCCAGCGCGGCGGTGGCGAGGACGCCCACCGCGAGGGCCGCGGCGAAGCCCAGGTGCTCGTGGAGCACGGCGGTGAGGTAGCCGCCGAGGAGCAGCATGGAGCCGTGGGCGAAGTTCATGACGTGCGACGCCTTGAAGATGATCACGAAGCCGAGCGCCACCAGCGCGTAGACCGCTCCGAGGGCGAGGCCCGCGAGGAGGGTGTCGAGCAGGCCTGTCATGCCGCTTCCTTTCCAGGCGTTCCGGGGCCGTCGCCCTCGGGGCCGCGGTTCTTGGCGCCGGGGGGCTCGGCTCCGGTGTCGTCGGCTCCGGTGTCGTCGGCTCCGCTGTTGTCGGCTCCGCTGTCGTCGGCTCCGGTCCCCAGGTAGGCGCGCAGCACCTCGGGGTCCCGGCGGACCTCGTCGGGGGTGCCGTGGGCGATGCGCCGGCCGAAGTCGAGGACCGTGACCTCGTCGGCCAGCCGCATCACCAGCCCCATGTCGTGCTCCACCAGCACGATGGAGAGGCCGAGCCGTTCGCGCACGGTGCGGACGACCTCGACGGCCGCGGCACGTTCGCTGGTGTTCATCCCGGCAACGGGTTCGTCCAGCAGGAGGACGCGGGGCTCCAGGCACAGGGCGCGGGCCATCTCGACGCGCTTGCGGTCGCCGTAGGACAGCAGGGCGACGGGCGAGTCGAAGTGGCGCTCCAGACCGACGAGTTCGGCGATCTCGCGGGCGCGGGCGAGGTGCGTGCGCTGTTCGCGGACGGCGTGCGGCAGGTGGAGCGCGGAGGAGACGAACCCGGCGCGGGTGAGGGCGTGCCGCCCCAGCATCAGGTTGTCGCCGACGGTGCCCTCGGTGGTGACGATGTTCTGGAAGGTCCGTGCGACGCCGAGGGCGGCGATCTTGTGCGGGGCCAGGCCGGTGAGGCGCTGCCCGCCGTAGCGGACGGTGCCGGAGGCCGGCCGGTAGAGGCCGGAGAGGACGTTGAAGCAGGTGGACTTGCCGGCGCCGTTGGGGCCGATCACCGCGTGGACCGTACCGGGCGCCACGGTGAAGGACACGTCGTCGAGGGCGGTCAGTCCGGCGAAGCGGACGGTGACGCCGTCGACCTCGAGGGGCTGGGGCGCCTGGGCGGGCCCGGTGGCGGTCGTGCGGGGGTTCATGCCACGCCCCTCTCCGTGCCGGCGGGGGCGGTGGCGCCGGACTCCCGGGACTCGCCGCTCTCGCCGCTCTCGCCGGCCTCACCGGTCTCGCCGGTCTCGCCGGTCTCGCCGAGGTAGAGGCGGCGGACGGCGTCGGTGCGGGCGAGCTCGCCCGCCGGGCCGGAGAGGCGGACCTCGCCGACCTCCAGGACATGGGCGTGGTCGGCGAGGGCGAGCGCCATGCCCGCGTTCTGCTCGACCAGGAGGACGGAGGTGCCCTGGGCGTTGATCTCCCGGATCACGTCGGCGATCCGCTCGACCATCTGCGGAGCCAGGCCGAGGGAGGGCTCGTCCAGCAGGAGCAGCCTGGGCGCGGCCATCAGGGCGCGTCCCATGGCCAGCATCTGCTGTTCGCCGCCGGAGAGCAGGCCGGCCTGCTGCTTGGTGCGCTCGGCCAGACGGGGGAAGAGCGCGAAGACGCGGTCGCGGCCCTCCTTGATCCGCTCGGGCGTGCGGCGGCCGAGGCCGAGGCCGCCGGAGCGCAGGTTCTCGTCGACCGTGAGCCCGGCGAACACCCGCCTGCCCTCCGGCACCTGGACGACTCCGGCGCGCACCGCGGCGACCGGGTCCTGTCCGTCGAGGACGGTGTCGCCGTAGCGGATGCCGCCCGCGGTGACGGCTCCCCGGTGCAGGCGCAGGGTGCCGGACACCGCGCGCAGCAGGGTGGTCTTGCCGGCGCCGTTGGCGCCGAGCAGGGTGACGACGCTGCCGGGCGGCACGTCCAGACTCACGGAGCGCAGTGCGGAGACCGCGCGTCCGTAGGTCACGTCGAGGTTCTCCACCCTGAGGGTGGACGCCTCGTCCGATGCTCGGGGCATCACTGCTCCTTGATTGCGTGCCGCGCGACCGTGGCCGGGGCTGGGGCCGGAGGTGGCCGGCCCTGACGGGACCGGGGCCTGGGCACGGGGATCGTCGTTCGTCCGTGCGGGTGTTCCGTGCGGAGGTTCCGTGCGGAGGTTCCGTGCGGGTGCTCCGTGCGGAAGTGGTGCTCAGATCAGCACGCGCGCAGGGTGCCGGTACAGCGGAAAACCCGTGCTCGCGGCGGTGTACCAACGGTTGCGGGGGCGGGTTGTGCGGGTGCCCAGTGGGCGTCCGGGCGGTGCCGCCGGAGGGGCGCACGACGGTGCCCCGGACCGCGGGCGGGCGGTCCGGGGCACGGTGGCGCGGGTGGGGCCGGCCGGCGGTCAGGTGCGCAGCAGGCGGCGGGCTGCCAGGGCCAGGCTGACCTGGACGACGTCGGTGGGGCGGGTGAGGGACCGGCCG
>NZ_JACADT010000332.1:0-5610 GCF_013421635.1 Streptomyces sp. UH6
CCAGGCGGTGCCGTGCCCGCCCCATCAGCTCCTCGCGCTCGTCCTCGGTGAGCCCGCCCCACACCCCGTACGGTTCGCGCACCGCCAGCGCGTGGGCGGCGCACTCGGCCCGGACCGGGCACCGCATGCACACCTCCTTGGCCGAGTTCTCGCGGGCGCTGCGCGCCGCCCCGCGTTCACCCTCCGGATGGAAGAACAGCGAACTGTCGACTCCTCGGCAGGCGGCGTGGAGCTGCCAGTCCCACAGATCCGCGTTAGGGCCGGGAAGGCGGGAGAAATCAGCCATGGCGTGTCCCCTTGGTGCTGGTTGCCGGTTCGGCGACCGCGTACCCGCGATCAATGAAGATCTACGAACGATCTAAGGAGATGAAAATATGACTCATTGCGAATCTAGTCACAGACACCAGCGAAACGGAAGAAAAGGGACCAATCGGGTCAGAGTCCGTGGGGAAAGCTTGTGTGCATGCTGTGAGTCACTGGGAGGTGATGACCCCCTCACGTAGAGTGCTGAAGGCGGCCTTTCTCCCCGTAACTCTTTCGAGTGACCGTCGTTGAGAGGGCGAGGCGGTCGACGGAACAAGCGCTCGGGTGGATGATCCGAGAGGCCCACGAAGGATCGACCGCACAGGTGACGATTTCGTACCAGCCTGGAGGCTCAAGGTGACGCGCATCAGCTGCGGAGGGCGGTCATGACTTCCGTCCTCGTCTGCGACGACTCCCCGCTTGCCCGAGAGGCGCTCCGCCGCGCGGTCGCGACCGTGCCCGGCGTAGAGCGTGTGACGACGGCGGCCAACGGCGAGGAAGTCCTCCGCCGCTGGGGCGCCGACCGCTCGGACCTCATCCTCATGGACGTCCGCATGCCCGGCCTGGGCGGTGTCGAGACGGTCCGCCGCCTCCTCTCCGCCGACCCCGGGGCCCGCATCATCATGCTCACGGTCGCCGAGGACCTGGACGGCGTGGCGCTCGCCGTCGCCGCCGGCGCCCGCGGCTACCTGCACAAGGACGCCTCCCGGGCCGAACTGCGCGCCACGGTGACGCAGGCCCTGGCCGACCCGACGTGGCGGCTCGCCCCACGTCGTCTGCGCTCCGCCGAGATGGGCGCCGCGCCCACGCTCACGGCCCGCGAGATCCAGGTCCTGGAGGGCATGAGCCACGGCCGTTCCAACGCGGAGATCGGCCGTGAGCTGTTCCTCTCCGAGGACACGGTCAAGACCCACGCCCGCCGGCTCTTCAAGAAGCTCGGTGCCTCGGACCGGGCGCACGCCGTGGCGCTCGGCTTCCGGTGGGGCTTGGTCCGGTAGGACCCGCTCGTGGGTCGCCTCGATGACTGCGTCAGGGCGGGGTGCCGGAGAGCCCTCCGGAGGACCCCGCCTGCCGCACCTGTGACGGAGACGTCAGAACCTCCCGACGGGTGCCCGATGCTCGTTTCGCCGCGGATGCCGCATCCTTGAGGTGTGGAGTTCTCGGGGACGAGTCGGTCGAGCGGAAGGGGAGGGCGCAGGAGATGAGTGCCGGCGCACCTGCTCATAACGCTTCGGTGCACAACCAGGGGCACGGCGGACCCGTCTCGCAGGCTCCAGGGCACCATGGAGCGATGCGCGACGACGAGACGACGGTGATCGGTGCCCTCGTCCATCGTGCGGTCGACGGGGACGAACAGGCGACGCACGACCTGCTGGCCCGGGTGCATCCGCTGGCGCTGCGGTACTGCCGCACCCGGCTGTCCCGACTCCCCGGCGACGCCCGCCACTTCGTGGAGGACCTGGCGCAGGAGGTCTGCGTGGCGGTCCTGCTGGCTCTGCCGCGCTACCGGGACACCGGCCGGCCCTTCGAGGCCTTCGTCTGCGCCATCGCCGCGCACAAGGTCGCCGACCTGCAGCGCGCCGCCATGCGCCATCCCGGTTCCACGGCGGTGCCCTCCGACGAGATGCCCGAGCGGCCCGACGACTCGCTCGGCCCCGAGGAGCGTGCCCTGCTCAGCAGTGACGCGGAGTGGGCGAAGAAGCTGCTCGCCAACCTCCCGGAGAACCAGCGCGAACTGCTGCTGCTCCGCATCGCCGTCGGCCTCACGGCGGAGGAAACCGGCCAGATGTTGGGAATGTCACCCGGTGCCGTACGGGTCGCCCAGCACCGTGCGCTGAGCCGTCTGAGGGCGCTCGCCGAGCAGTGACCGTCACTGCGTGCGACGGCCGAAGCGGCGATTACCGGCCACCAGCAGGTCCCTGCCCGCGCGGGGAGGCGTCGGCCTCCGTCGGCCCGGCCTCCGGTCACAGCCGGTAACCGAACGCGGAGCCGGTGCGTCACCCGCCGCGCCCACGAATGGTGGAATGCCGGACCCCCGGATCCCGTTAGCATGGACATCCGCACCGATCAAGGCCATTTGGGGAAGGTGTCATGACTGCAAACGTCGACGGAGTGCCCGCCAAATTCGCGACACTCGGGCTGACCTACGACGACGTGTTGCTGCTACCGGGAGCGTCGGACGTCCTCCCCAACGCGGTCGACACCTCCACGCGGATCTCCCGGAACATCAAGGTGAACATCCCGCTGCTCTCGGCGGCGATGGACAAGGTGACCGAGTCCCGGATGGCCATCGCCATGGCCCGCCAGGGCGGTGTCGGTGTGCTGCACCGCAACCTGTCGGTCGAGGACCAGGTCAACCAGGTCGACCTGGTGAAGCGGTCCGAGTCGGGCATGGTGACCGACCCCATCACCGTGCACCCCGAGGCCACCCTCGCCGAGGCGGACGCGCTCTGCGCCAAGTTCCGCATCAGCGGCGTCCCGGTCACGGACCCGGCGGGCAAGCTGCTGGGCATCGTCACCAACCGCGACATGGCCTTCGAGACCGACCGCAACCGCAAGGTGCACGAGGTCATGACGCCGATGCCGCTGGTCACCGGCAAGGTCGGCATCTCCGGCACGGACGCCATGGAGCTGCTGCGCCGCCACAAGATCGAGAAGCTTCCGCTGGTCGACGACGCGGGGGTCCTCAAGGGTCTGATCACGGTCAAGGACTTCGTCAAGGCCGAGCAGTACCCGAACGCCGCCAAGGACGCCGAGGGCCGGCTGCTCGTCGGCGCCGCCGTGGGCGCCAGCCCGGAGGCCCTGGAGCGGGCCCAGGCGCTGGCCGCCGCCGGCGTGGACTTCCTGATCGTGGACACCTCCCACGGTCACAACAGCAACGCCCTGTCCTGGATGGCCAAGATCAAGTCCGCCGTCGGCGTGGACGTGATCGGCGGCAACGTCGCCACCCGTGACGGCGCGCAGGCGATCATCGACGCCGGCGCGGACGGCGTGAAGGTCGGCGTCGGCCCCGGCTCCATCTGCACCACCCGCGTGGTCGCCGGCATCGGCGTGCCGCAGGTCAGCGCCATCTACGAGGCGTCCCTCGCCTGCCGTCCGGCCGGTGTGCCGGTGATCGGCGACGGCGGCCTCCAGTACTCCGGCGACATCGGCAAGGCGCTGGCGGCCGGCGCGGACAGCGTGATGCTGGGCAGCCTGCTGGCCGGCTGCGAGGAGTCCCCCGGCGAGCTGCAGTTCATCAACGGCAAGCAGTTCAAGTCCTACCGCGGCATGGGCTCGCTCGGCGCGATGCAGTCCCGCGGCCAGGGCAAGTCCTACTCCAAGGACCGCTACTTCCAGGCCGAGGTCAGCTCCGACGAGAAGCTCGTCCCGGAGGGCATCGAGGGCCAGGTCCCCTACCGCGGCCCGCTCTCCAACGTGCTGCACCAGCTCGTCGGCGGCCTCCGCCAGACCATGGGCTACGTGGGCGCGGAGACCATCGAGGAGATGGAGTCCAAGGGCCGGTTCGTCCGGATCACCTCGGCGGGCCTCAAGGAGAGCCACCCGCACGACATCCAGATGACGGTCGAGGCGCCGAACTACAGCGGCCAGCTGTAACGGGAAGCACGAAAAACACGCAGCAGGGCGGCCCCGCGGAGTGCGGGGCCGCCCTCGTCATGGGCGTCGGCGATACTGGATGACGCCTGACAAGCAGAGGGAAAGGCCACAGACGTGACTGAGATCGAGATCGGGCGCGGCAAGCGCGGCCGCCGGGCGTACGCCTTCGACGACATCGCCGTCGTCCCGAGCCGCCGTACGCGGGACCCGCAGGAGGTCTCGATCGCCTGGCAGATCGACGCCTACCGCTTCGAGCTGCCGTTCCTGGCCGCGCCGATGGACTCGGTCGTCTCCCCGGCCACCGCCATCCGGATCGGCGAGATGGGCGGCCTCGGCGTCCTCAACCTCGAGGGCCTGTGGACCCGCTACGAGGACCCGCAGCCGCTGCTCGACGAGATCGCCGAGCTGCCGGCCGAGGCGGCCACCCGCCGCCTCCAGGAGATCTACGCCGCCCCGATCAAGGAGGAGCTGATCGGGCAGCGCATCAAGGAGGTCCGTGACGCCGGTGTGGTGACCGCCGCGGCGCTCTCCCCGCAGCGCACCGCCGAGTTCTCCAAGACGGTCGTGGACGCCGGCGTCGACATCTTCGTGATCCGCGGCACCACGGTGTCCGCCGAGCACGTGTCCTCCGCGCAGGAGCCGCTGAACCTGAAGCAGTTCATCTACGAGCTGGACGTGCCGGTGATCGTGGGCGGCTGCGCCACCTACACGGCGGCGCTGCACCTGATGCGCAGCGGCGCGGCGGGCGTGCTGGTCGGTTTCGGCGGCGGCGCCGCGCACACCACCCGCAACGTGCTGGGCATCCAGGTGCCGATGGCCACCGCGGTCGCCGACGTCGCGGCCGCGCGCCGGGACTACATGGACGAGTCCGGCGGCCGGTACGTGCACGTGATCGCCGACGGCGGCGTGGGCTGGTCCGGCGACCTGCCGAAGGCGATCGCCTGCGGCGCGGACTCCGTGATGATCGGCTCCCCGCTGGCGCGCGCCACCGACGCGCCGGGCAAGGGCCACCACTGGGGCATGGAGGCGGTCAACGCCGAGCTGCCGCGCGGCAAGAAGGTCGCGCTGGGCACGGTCGGCACGCTGGAGGAGATCCTCACCGGCCCCTCGCACACGCCGGACGGGTCGATGAACTTCTTCGGCGCGCTCAAGCGGGCGATGGCCACGACCGGCTACAGCGAACTCAAGGAGTTCCAGCGCGTCGAGGTGACGGTCGCGGACTCCCAGCACCGCCGCTGACCGCACCGCTCACGCACGAGGGCCCGCCCACCGATCGCTTCGGTGGACGGGCCCTCGTGGCGTGGGGCGCGGATCAGTCGCTGCCGACCTTCTTGGCGACGCTGAACGCCGCGGCACCGCCGAGGGCGAGGAAGAGGAAGCTGAGGACGTCGATCTCCTCGCTCCACGCCTGCTGGACGAGGCTGAAGTCGTCCGTCAGCACCTGGAGGAAGCTGTCGTAGGGCAGCAGAGGGCTGTCCGCCGCGAAGACGGCGATGCCGATCAGCTGGCCGAGGTAGACGGCGCCCAGCGAGATGATCGCGGCGATCGCGCCGGTCACCGGGTTGCCGCCGCCGATCTTGCCGGCCACCAGGCCCACGAGGGCGCCGACGCCCACCGCGGCGTAGCCGATCTCCACCTCGGCCTTGCCGATGATCATGCCGTAGACGACGGCCGCCACCAGGCCGGCGACCAGGCCGGCGACGGCGCCCA
>NZ_JACADT010000333.1:0-5606 GCF_013421635.1 Streptomyces sp. UH6
CGCCCGCCATCCCCACAGCAGACAGTCGCATCGGCCCATCCCCCCGCAGCAGCGTGCCCGCGGGGAGCGGGCCACGCCAGTGCGCGTGGACGATTCGGGCCGGGCGGTACCCGTGGGGCGATGGCGGGCGCAGGCCGCGTACGGCGGATGACGGCCGGACCGGTACGTCGAACCGGCACTCCGGACCGGTCGGCCGCCGTCCCGGCCCTCCGGGTCGCCTCAGTACCTCAGGCCGTGTCCGATCGGGAAGAGCACCTCGGCAGGGGCGTCGGCCCGCTGCACCGGCACCGGCAGCCTGCCGCTCGGCGAGACCCGCCCCGCGATGACCCGCGCGGCCGCCCGTACCTCCGTGTCGGTCCACGAGTACGAGGCCAGCACCGCCCGCGCGCCGGGCAGGTGCGCCACGTCGTACGGGTTGCGCACCGCCAGCACGACCACCGGCTTCCCGGTCTCCAGCAGCCGCTGCACCAGCGTCTTCTGCGTGCTGCTCGCCGTCACGTTGTAGGTGGCGACGACCACCGCGTCCGCGTCGGCCGAGGCGGTGACCGCGTCCGCGACGGCGGTCGCGGTCGGGGCGGTGCCGGTGGTGCGGGCGGTGGTGGTGAAGCCCGCCTCGGCCAGCGCGGCGGCGATCACCTTGGTGGTGGGTCCGTCGGAGAGCGACGGGGAGGCCGGGTCGGGGCCGACCACCAGGACCCTGCGGTGCCGCAGCCGGTTGAGCGGCAGCAGTCCGCCCTCGTTGACCAGCAGCGTGGTGGTGTTGTCGGCGATCCGCTCGGCAGCCTTGTAGTGGGCGTTCGTGCCCACCGCCCGGTCCACGCCGTGGTGGGTGACGTACGGGTCGTCGAAGAGACCGAGCTTGGCCTTGAGCCGGAGAATGCGCAGGATCGATTCCTCAAGCCGCGCCTCGGTCAGCTCGCCGCTGCGGACGGCGTCCAGCACCGCGTTCCACGAGACGCCGATGTCCGGCGGGTTGAGGAGCTGGTCCACGCCGGCCTGCACCGCCATCACCGCCACGCGCGCGTCGCCGTACTTGCTCCGCACGCCCTGCATGCCGAGGGAGTCGGTGACCACCACGCCGTCGTAGCCGAGCTCCTCGCGGAGGATGCCGGTGAGGATCGGCCGGGACAGGGTGGCCGGATCGCCGGACGGGTCCAGCGCGGGCACCATCAGATGGGCCGTCATGATCGAGTCGATGCCGGCCCGGATCGCCGCCCGGAACGGCGGGGCGTCCAGCTCCTCCCACTCCTCACGGCTGTGGGTGATGATCGGGAAGCCGTAGTGGCTGTCGACGGCGGTGTCGCCGTGGCCGGGGAAGTGCTTGGCGGTGGCCGCCACCCCGGAGTTCTGGTAGCCGACCACCTCGGCCGCGGCCAGCCTGGCCGCGGCCTGCGGGTCGGCGCCCAGCGAGCGCACCCCGATCACGGGGTTGGCCGGGTTGACGTTCACGTCGCAGACGGTCGAGTAGTTCTGCCGGATGCCCAGCGCGGCCAGCTCGGCGCCCGCGACCCGTCCCAGCGCCTTGGCGTCGGACCGGGAGCCGCTCGCGCCGAGCGCCATCGCGCCGGGCAGCAGGGTGGCCGGCTTCCCGACCCGGGCCACGATGCCGTGCTCCTGGTCGGTGGCGATCAGCACCGGCAGCCCGCGCGGGAGGTCCAGGGAGGCCTTCTGGATGCCGTTGGAGAGGTCGGCGATCTGGTGGGGGTCGCGCGTGTTGTGCGCCCAGGCGAAGTAGATGATGCCGCCCAGACGGTACTTCTCGATCAGCTCGGCCGCGGTGCGGACGCCGATCTCCCGGAGGTTGGCGTCGATGTCCGCCTGGTCCGGGGCGGTCGCCGAGTGGCCGTAGACCCGCATCACGAAGAGCTGGCCGACCTTCTCCTCCAGGGTCATCCCGGAGATCAGCGCCCGCAGCCGCTCGTCGTCCACCGGCGCGGGGCCGTCCGAGGCGAGGGCGGGGGAGCCGACCGCCAGGGCCGCGGTGACACCGGCGGTGGCGGCGAGAACGGTACGTCTGGAGGGTCGAGCGGTGTTTCCTGAGGCGGTGCTTCCTGCCGCATGTGCCGAGCCCGTGCTGGAGTCGCTCACGTGCGCCCCTTCCTTGGTGAAGGAAACTTCCGAAGGGCCACGAATATCGGGGAAGTTTCTTTCGGTCAAGGGGTGCGGCGGCGCCACACGGCCACGGGGCCGCAGTGAGGCCCGGTGGCCCGTCACCGGCACCCTGGAGGGGGCGGGGCCGGTGACGGGCCGGGCTGCCGGCCGCAGGCGGAGGGGAGGGGGAGAACCGGCCCCCACAGGTGGCCGGTCGACCGCTCTGCGGTGACTCGTCCGGCAGTACGGCCCTTGGACGGACCACCCCGCCTCACGGTTCCCCCGCCACGGACCCCCATCGCGCCCGCAGGGCCCGGACCGTCTCCGCCACGGCCGGACGCCGGGCCGCCTCCTCGCGCCACACCGCGTACAGCCGCCGTACCGGAACCGGGTCCATCGGCACCGTCACCACGTCCTCGGGCAGCGGCCCGCGGCCCAGCCGGGGGATCACCGCCACCCCCAGGCCGGCCGCCACCAGGGCGACCAGGGTGGGGTTCTCGTCGGCGGTGTGCACCACCCGCGGCTCGTGCCCGGCCGCCCGCATGGTCCGCACCAGCCAGTCGTGGCAGACCCGCCCCGGCGGCTGGCAGACCCACGGCTCACCCGCCAGTTCCTCGCTCCGCACCCGGTCACGGCCGGCCAGCCGGTGGCCCCGGGGCACCGTCAGGTCGCTCAGGTCCTCCCCGATCCCGTGCCGGGCCAGCCCGGGCGGCAGGGTCATCGGGGCGACGTCCCAGTCGTGGGTCACCGCCATGTCGACGGCGCCCTTGGCCACCATCCCCACCGACAGGTGCGGGTCGACCTCGCTGAGCCGCAGGTCCAGCGCCGGATGCCGCGACGCCAGATCGGCCAGCACCCCGGGCATGAGCCCGCGCGCCGCCGAGGGGAACGCGGCCACCGTCAGCCGCCCCGCGGGCTCCCCGCGCCGCTCCTCCAGCTCCGCCTCCGCCCGCTCCACCAGTCCCAGCAGCTCGCGCGCCGTCCCGGCGAGCCGGCGGGCGTCCTCGGTCAGCCGCACCCCGCGGCCGTGCCGTTCCAGCAGGACCGTGCGGGTCTCCCGTTCCAGCTTGGCGATCTGCTGGGACACGGCGGAGGGGGTGTAACCCAGCGACGCCGCCGCCGCGTTGACGGTGCCGTGCACGGCGACCGCGTGCAGGGCGCGCAGTCGTTGCAGGTCGAGCATGTCGGGCCCTCCAGGGAATCTCCCGCGGGGACCGCGCCGCCTGGACGGTCCCGACGCGATCGTTCAGTGTTGCTACATCCGCCGGTGCAGCAATCATCGCTGGTGCTGCACGATGGCGACAGCGGATGCTCGGACCATGCGACCTACTCATCTCCTGCTGGCCGTGTGCGTCGCGGCGACCTGGGGCGTCAACTTCGTGGTGATCGAGATCGGCCTCGACCACTTCCCGCCGCTGCTGCTCTCCGCGCTGCGGTTCCTCCTCGCCGCGCTGCCGGCCGTGTTCCTGGTGGGGCGGCCCAAGGTGGCGTGGAAGTGGATCGTGGGTGTCGGACTCGCCCTGGGCGTCGCCAAGTTCGGCCTGGTCTTCGTCGGCATGGACCAGGGCATGCCCGCCGGTCTGACCTCGCTGGTCCTGCAGATCCAGGCCGTCTTCACCGCGCTGATCGCCTTCGCCGTGCTGGGCGAGCGCCTCACCGGGCTGCGGGTGGCGGGCATGGCGGTCGCGGTGGCCGGCATAGCGGTGGCGGCCGTGGACGAGGGGTCCACGGGACCGCTCCCCGCCTTCGCCCTGGTGGTGCTCGGCGGAGCCTGCTGGGGCGTCTCCAACGTCCTCACCCGCAAGGCGTCCCCGCCGGACGCGCTCAACTTCATGGTCTGGGTGAGCACCGTGCCGGTGCTGCCGCTGCTGGTCCTCTCGCTGCTCACCGAGGGCGCCGACCGGGACCTGGCGGCCCTGCGCGCCCTGGACATGGAGGGCGTCGGGGTGATCCTCTTCATCGCCTGGGTCAGCACCGTGTTCGGCTTCGGGGCCTGGGGCTGGCTGATCAAGCGCCACCCGGCGTCGACCGTGGCCCCCTTCTCGCTGCTGGTGCCCGTCTTCGGCATGGCCTCCGCCTGGCTGCTGCTGGACGAGGCGGTCAGCCCCCTGCGGTGGGCCGCCGCGGCCCTGCTGGTGACGGGCGTCGCCATGACCTCCCTCGCCCGCCCGGGCGGAAACCGGGTCGCCGCCACCGCGGCCGGTGGGGCAGACTCCGCCGCGGACGTCCCGACGAAGGAGGCCCTGGATGGGATTCCGGCTGACCGCCCCGCCGCTGGAGGGCTCGCTGGTGCGGCTGGAGCCGCTGGAGGCGCGTCACGCGGCTGACCTGGCCGTCGCCGCGGAGGCCGACCGGTCCACCTTCGGCTACACCTGGGTGCCCCGGGCGGACGAGGTCCCCGCCTACATCGCCACCCAGCGCGAGCGCGCCGGGGAGGGGACGGTCGCGCCCTACGCGCAGATCTCCCGGGCCACCGGTCACGCGGTGGGCTGCACCTCCTTCTGCACGCCGCGTGCCTGGCGCTCCCCGCGGAGGCTGGACGCGGTCGAGGTCGGCTGGACCTGGCTGGGCCGTTCCGCGCAGGGCACCGGAATCAACACCGAGGCCAAGCTGCTGCTGTTCCGGCAGGCGTTCGAGGGCTGGGGCGTGGGCCGGGTGGACCTGATGACCGACGCCCGCAACACCCGCTCGCGCGCCGCGATGGAGCGGGTGGGAGCACGGCCGGAGGGCGTGCTGCGCGGATGGGGCGTCTCCCGGGTCGCCGGGGAGGAGGGCCGGCTGCGGGACACGGCGGTGCACGCGGTCCTCGCGGCGGACTGGACGGAGGTCAGGGAGACGCTGGAAAAAATCTTGTCGGAGCGTACAACCCTTGCCCCACCTCGCCGGTCTTAGTCGGCGTCAGGAGTTCTGGAGGGGGACCCGGGGGGGTCGGAAGGCTTCTGGCGGGGGGAGAACCGAGGGGGCCCGGTCCACAGGACCGGGCCCCTTCGCGTACGTCAGGGAAGCGCCCGAAGCGCCCGAAGCGCCGGAAGCGCCGGAAGCGCCCGAAGCGCCGGAAGCGCCGCGCGACCCGCGCGGGCCTAGAAGAACACCCCGCACCGCAGCAGCACGTTGGCGTACGGGGCCGCCTCGCCGGTGCGCACCACCAGCCGGGCCTCCCGCGAGCGCACCTTGAGCTCCTCGTGGGGGACCAGGTGCAGTTCCGGCAGCCCGGCCAGCAGCGCCGCGGCCGCGGGGTTGGCCTCCCGTACCTCGCGCGCGGCGACCGCGCCCTCCACCACCAGCTCCTCCAGCAGCCCGTCCAGCACCTCCGCGAAGGACGGCACCCCGGCGCGGAACGCCAGGTCCACCACCCGCGGCCCCGCCGGGATCGGCATGCCCGCGTCGCAGACCAGCACCTGGTCGGTGTGGCCCAGCTCGGCGAGGGCGCCGGCCAGATGACGGTTCAGGATTCCGGACCGCTTCACAGCGCCGCGACCTCCTCCGCCGTCGGGTAGGACGCCTGGGCGCCCTCC